>CAZUVM010000019.1:0-30546 GCA_964623885.1 uncultured Verrucomicrobiota bacterium | reverse complement strand
GCACGTGCTGCAGGCTCGGCTAAAGAAAGGGGGTGCTTGGCTGACCAGCAATGCCGAACTACTCGCAAACCTCCGCGTCCTCCGCGCTAACCGCCAGTGGCTGAGCCTATGGAATTAATGCACCCACTTCTAACCATGCCCGCTCCAACAGGTGACAGATTTTTGAGCTTTACACTCTCTGAAGCCTGTCTATTGATGCTTTTACGGCAACCAAGCGCTATCGTTCTGACAACGAGGGAGCATAGCCCTGCGCTCTGTGACCGAGGAGCAACAACGCCAGCCACCCGCCAGAGCTCAGCCCTCAGGGTTGCCGTTCTTTGGGGCTGGGGCCGCGCTGCTCATCGAACCAAATTCACTCCAGTTTCCGCAAGGGCCAAATGCAATCCAATGGGTGACAGACGACGTGACCAATGGAATCGTAACTTCATTGCCGCACTCCGTCCGCGATTAACCATGCAGATTCCAACGCGGGCCTGGTGGTGCCTGCGGATGGGAAGAGGTCACAGATTCCCGCGAATATCCTCCCTCCTCGCCCCTTGCACCAGCCGCAAATACCGGGCAACGCACCCGTTCACTATTTATGCGATGGATTCCACAGTCTAAACAGAATGATCCGGCGAATTTCGCGCGGCGCCGTAACTCTCATACCGAAAGGGGATACAAAACGCTTTGCGTCAGCACGATGGTATATCGCCCGTATCTCGTACCCGGTTATCGCCCAACCACCTTTCCTACCGGAAGCGGCTCGACGACGTATCCGTCTGGCGACAAATGAATCGGACATTCGCGTGTGTTGTTTCCATCGGAAAGTGTCATCGAAACCGAAGCTGATCTGGTTTCCCCATCATTCTCCACATTCCCCTCGAAGTTCGAGTTCCTCCATGAACTAAAGGGATAGTACCAATCCTCGCCACCGGTTCGCGTGCGTTCGACTCGCAGCGGCTCGCCAAAGCGCGCCCTGAGCCGATCCCGTGACATCCCAACGTAGATGGTGGGCGAATCGGACTCGGTGGCGCAGCCGGCAAGTAAAGCCAACATCAGCAATAGAGCTGTGTAACACAGGAACCGTCGCATATAAGTCAAGACGCGTTCCTGAGAAGCACTATTCAAACCGACTGCCCTGGGCCGTCTCCTGACGGGTTCCTGACGGATCTCTGACGCATTTCTGACGGCTAATTGCAGAAAAATTGCCCATTTTATGCGGCTCCTGACGGGTTGACGGGTAAAAGAGAGGGTGGAGCATATGTGGGGGACTGCGCGGGCCAGTCTTGGCCATGGCCGGAGGTAATTCCCCCGGGAGCCCTGGGCCATTTCACCATTTCTCACGAGTTCTCATGATTTCCCGCAGTTTCTCACCAGATGCGCAGTTTTCTCGTGGATTCTCACGATTTCTCACAGTTTCTCGCTATTTCTCGTTGTTTTTCGTTTTGGTTCCTTTGTGGTTAGTGTTGTTTCAGCTTTCAAATCACCTTCGCGACGCATAATGGGGTTCATGTACAGTAACCCATAGTAACCTATGGTAACCCATGGTAACCGGTAGTAACCCTTGGTAACCACCATGCCGGCGCGTTGAACGGAAAAATGAACCTTTTGCCGAGCTGACGGTATTAACGGGCAGAACGAGTCGGAAATAGACCCATTACTATGAAGACGATCTTAATGACGATAATGCTGGCAGCAACCGTATCGGCCGGGGCCGCCGAGCCTGGACGAACGGACATCAACCCGGCGCTGACTTATTACCAGGCGTTTTTGTTGGCACCCGAATTATCGCAGGGCGACCACGATTATCTCTTCACCAACCAGTGGTTGAGTTACAAGCTGCCAGAGCGGGTGAACAAATTGATGACCGGCTACGACAACCAATTCACCTTACTGTGCCAGGCGGTGCGGTCGACCGTGCAGTGCGATTGGGGCATCGACATGACGCCCGGTCCGCGGGCTCTGCTGCCGGGCCTGGCACGGTGCAAGGCGGTATCCCAGGCAACACGATTGCGGGTTAGCTGGCACCTGGAACATGGCCGCCAAAAGGAAGCCGTCGATGAGCTGGTCGCGGCGTTCGTGTTGGCCCGGAACACTTCCCGGGACGGAACGTTGATTGCCACCCTCGTCCAAATTGCCATGGAATCGATCAATTGCGCGACGGTGGCTGAAAACTTCGGCCGGTTTACTCCCGAGGCGCTGAGTCAGTTGCAGGCCGGCCTGACCGCAGCGCCGGCCCGGCGAACTACGGCAGATTGCTTGCCGACCGAAAAGGCGTTCTTTCTGGATTGGACCAGGCGCAAGGTACTCGAGCTGCAGAAGGAGAATCCAGGGAATGATGCCAAGGTGATGGAAGGGCTTGCGCAGCTTCTGGATTTTGAAAACCAGGAAAGCGGGCGGGAGAAGCTTTGGGAGCGGATCAAGCAGGCCTCAGGCGGGACCAGCCAGGGTGTGCTGCAGTTGCTGGAAGATCGTGAGCACACTTACGACAGTGCGATGAAGATTCTCACCCTGCCCTACGCTGACTACCTGAAGCAGTACCAGGGCTATTTCGAACAATTCGAGAAATCGCCCAACCCGTTTGTCACGGAAACCATGCCGGCCTGGATCAGATCGCGGCAAAGGGAATTCCGAGTATTGGCGTATCTCGGAATGGTGCAAGCCGCCATTGAGTACAAACTGCATGGGCAGGCCGGTCTTCAAAGCGTGCCCGACCCCTGCGGCAATGGGCCGTTCGCGTTTCGCAGGTTTGTGTTTGAAGGTGTAGACCGCGGCTTCGAACTGAGGTCCAGCTTTGACATGAGCAACAACAAGGCCGTGTTGATCTTCGTGGAAAATGACGGGCCGCCCTTCCGGGTGACCGGGAACTACCCCGGCCAGGCTGTGCCGAAGGAAGGCCAATAAACTGATAACGCCGGAGGTTCCCACTGGACGGTCCGGCGAGTGGATTTATTATTAAAGCGTGCTCGCATTGACTCCAGAACCCGTGGCAAGGGAACAAGAGCTCGAATTGGTGACTCAGGCTCAAGCGGGCGAGGCGGAGGCGTTCTGCGAGCTTTGCCGGCTGTACGAGGCGCGTTTGTTACGGCAGGCAAACGTGCTATGCGGCAACGGCGCGCTGGCTGAGGATTTGGCAGAGGACACACTGGTGGAAGCTTGGAAATGCGTCCGGCGTTACAACGGCCGATGCCAATTCTTTACCTGGCTGTGCGCCATCCTGCTGAACCGATTTCGCAATACGATTAGGCAAAGGCAGCCGGTTTCCATCTTTGGTTCCAATGAAGCAAAAGGATTGGAAACCCATTTAAGCGGACTGATTGACGACGGCGCGCGTCCGGACGAGGCGGCGCAGGTCCGTGACCAGAACGCGATCGTGCGCGAGTGCGTTCAGTCGCTGCCGGCCAAACATCAGCTGGTTATTTATCTTCGCTTTTTTGTAGATGACTCGCTGGACGGCATTGCCGAGGCGCTTGGTTGCTCGGTCGGAACCGTTAAATCGCGGTTGTTCCATGCGCTGGAGAAACTGCGCGCAATGAAGGCGTTTCGAGCGGATGCACCCGATTTCAAACCTGAATGAAGATGAAAGCATGTTCAAAGAACCAGAAGCCGCTGGCGTTGCTTGCGCTTGGGGCTGTGGACGAACAAGAAGCGGAAGTCTTGCGCGCGCATTTGCGGACATGCGGCGGCTGCCGCGAATATTGGCAGGAGGTTTCCAATGTGGCCGAAAACCTTTCCGCTGCTGGATTGAGCCCGGAGGTCGAATCGTCGGAGGTTTTCCACCGAAAGGTAGCAGCGAGAATCAAAAGAGAACAACCGGTTTCGCAATTAGAAAACGTGCTGGCACTGTTTCGGGAACTGTTTACGAGTTGGCGGGTCGCGCTCTCGGTGTTGGGCGCAGTTTGCATTGTCGTGACGCTGTTGATGGCACCGCACCATCATGGGATTTCGCCAACGATTCCGTCGCACAAGCCGGGGACGGAAGTAAGCAGCGAAACCAACCTGGCGCCGAGTCTGGCTAATTATCAACTGGCGGCGAACCAATCGTTAGAGCAACTGGATCGTTTGTTGACCAGCCAGGCGAACCAGGCGCATAGGTCTTTGCCGTTATACACAGCGTCTTCGTCGATGGCGGCGGGAGGGGAGTGAGAGAATTCACACTTCCAAGCGATCACCTTGACGGGCGACCAGAACATACAGCGCTGGCATTAGGAAGACGCTGATTAACAGCCGTGAGAACAGGCCGCTGACGATTACCAGCGCGAACGGTCGTTGCGAATCCGTGCCTACGCCGGTAGCCACAGCGGCCGGCAACAAACCCAAGGCGGCCACGAGCGCGGTCATCATGATGGGACGCAAGCGCAGAATGGCGCCTTCACGCGCAGCCTGCCGGATGTTGGTACCGGCGCCGCGGAGTTCATTCACATAAGAGATGTACACGACAGCGGTTTGAACTGAGACACCGAACAAGGCTAGAAAGCCTATCCCGGAAGAGACGGAAAAGGGCGTGTGGGTAATCCACAGGGCGATGAAGCCGCCCACCGGCGCCGAGAGCAACACCCCCAAAACCGTAATGAATGGGAACTTAAGATTGCTATAGAGGGCAAAAAGGATCAGGAAGATCAGGAACAGTGTCAGCGGCAGGACGATATTCAATTGCCGGCGTGAAGCGGTATACTCGGTGTACTCGCCGCCCCAATCGGCGCGGTATCCTTCCGGCAATTTCACTTTGGCGTCAACCTGCTTGATGGCGTCTTGAACGGCGCCGGCGAGATCACGGCCTTCAACCGAAAACTGCACTCCGATATACCGTGAATTGTTCTGGCGATAGATGAACGAGGCGCCATTCGCGACCTCGATGTCCGCGAATTCACCAAGCGGAATCTGCTGACCGCTGGGGGTAGAGACGAGAATATTTCGAATTTCTTCAGGATTATCGCGATACTCCTGTTCGAGCCGAACGATGAGGTCGAACTGCTTTTCGCCCTGGACAACCTGGGTGGCGGCATCGCCGCCGATGCCGGCCGTAATCAGGCTGTTGATGTCGGACACATTCAGACCGTAGCGCGCAATGCGAGCGCGGTTGATTTTGATGGTAAGGCTAGGTTGCCCCAGCTCCTGGACGAGGGTGACTTCGCGAATACCGCGCACTTGTTCGAGGACGTGTTTGATGGCCCTGCCCTTCTCTTCAAGAATATTCAGGTCGGACCCGAACACTTTGACCGCCAACGCGCTTTTCAAGCCCGTTTCGGCTTCGTCCACGGCGTCTTCGGCGGGCTGGGTGTAGTTGAAAATGATTCCCGGAAACACTTCGAGTTTCTTCTTGATAGCCTCGATGAGCTGCGCCTTGGTGCGATAAGGACCCGTCCACTGCGCGTAAGGTTTGAGACCGACATAAAACTCGCAGTTAAAGAAGCCGGTGGGATCCGTGCCGTCATCGGGGCGGCCGTGCTCCGAAGCGACGATGGTCACCTGTGGAAAAGAGCGGAGGATTTCGCGAATCTTTGGGGAGATCTTGCTCGATTCTTCGAAGGAGATGGTATAAGGCATGGTGGCGCGGACCCAGAGCGCCCCTTCATCCAGGTGCGGCATGAATTCCGCACCGATGCCGGGCACCAGCAGCAACGAAACGGCCACCAGGACGGTTGAACCAAGGGTCGTGGCCCAGGGATGCTCGAGAGAAAAATCCAGCCCGCGCGTATAAACGGATTTGATGCCTTCGAAGATCTGGTTGCGGCGCTCGCGCACGCCTTTTCGCATCGCCCAGGAACAAAGCACCGGAAGAACGGTCAAAGTAACAATCAGCGAACCGACCAAAGCGAAAATCATCGTGTCGGCCATCGGTGTGAACAATTTGCCTGAGGGACCGGACAACACGTAGATAGGCAAAAAGCCCGCCACAATGACCGCGACCGCATAGAAGATCGGGCGATCCACTTCGGCCGCTGCTGCCGCGATGACCTGGCGAATGTTCAACGGTTCCCCGCGCCGCGCGGCAACCTGGCGGAAGATGTTTTCCACCATCACCACGGCGCCATCCACGAGAATGCCGAAATCGATGGCGCCGATGGAGAGCAGGTTGGCGGAGACGCCCTGCACGTGGAGACAAATAAAGGCGAACAGCAAGGCCAGAGGGATGGCGGCGGCAACAATCAGTCCGGCGCGGAAATCATATAAAAAGAACACCAGCACCACGACGACCAGAAGCATGCCGCGAAGCAGGTTTCGCTGAACGGTTTCCGTGGTTAGCGCGATCAGGTCGCTGCGGTCGTAGAAAGGATGGATTTTTACGTCTTTGGGCAGGATCTTCTCATTGAGTTCGCGAGTCTTTGCCTCAACTCCTTTGAGGACCTTTTGCGTTTGTTCGCCCGTGCGCATGAGAATGACGCCTTCCACCGCATCGTTCTGATCCTGGTAACCAAATTGGCCCAAACGTGGAGCGTGCCCGATGACAACGCGTCCGACATCTTTGACCAGGACGGGCGTGCCATCGTGCACGGCAAGCACGACGTTGCCGATATCTTCGAGCGTTTCCATGCGGCCCAATCCGCGGACGTAATAGAATTGGCCGCCTTGCGAATAGAACCCGCCGCCGGCGTTGGCATTATTGGCTCCCAAAGCAGCCTCAACCTGGGCGACGGACAACCCAACGCCGGCAATCTTCACGGGATCGAGCAGGACCTGGTATTGCATGGTCTCGCCGCCCAAACCTGAGTCATCGGCAACGCCGGGCACGGATTTGTATTGGCGCTCGATGACCCAATCCTCGATCGTTTTGAGCTCGAGCGGAGAACGATCCGGGCTCTGCAGAACGTAACGATAAATCAATCCCGATGGCGAAAACAGGGGCGAAACCGTGGGGGTTACTCCGGTCGGAAGGCTGAGGTCCGCGATGCGGTTGTATACCTGCTGGCGGGCAAAGTAGTTGTCCGTGCCGTCGCGGAAAGTGAGGATAACATCGGATAGTCCATAGAGGGAAATCGAGCGAAGGACAGTCATCCGCGGGATGCCATTCATCTCGACTTCCACCGGCACAGTGATGAGGCGCTCGACTTCCTCGGCAGCGTGTCCGGGCCATTGGCTGATGATCTCCACCATGGGCGGGGAAAGGTCGGGGTAAGCGTCCACGGACAGCCGGTTCAAAGACCATATCCCGGCCCCTATCAGCACAAGGGTCAGGAGGGCGAGCAGGAACCGTTGGCGCAGCGACGAGGCGACAATCCGATTGATGATCGACGCGGTGCGAGGTTCGGTAGTGGGAGGCGGGAGGTTGTCGCTCATTGATTTTGCAGGAATTGAACGAACAGTCCGCCTTCGGTCACAATGCGATCCCCCGCCTTCAGCCCAGAAGTGATTTCGTATCGATCGCCATCACGATACCCGGCAGTTACGCGCTGGCGCGCAAAACTGCTGTCGGGTTGGGCCACATAAACGAACGGCAGGTTTTCTTCATCCCGCAAAATCGAGGAAACGGGGATCAGCAGGCCAGAGCTTTCGGCGCGCGCATGGATCAAGACGCGAACGTAAGCCTGCTTTTTCAGAATGCCGGCTGGGTTTTCGACCACGACGCGAACGCCCACGGAGCGGGTATCCGGGTCGACCAACGAGCCAATGTTGTCCACGATGCCAGCGAAGTGTTCCGTGCCCCGGCCAGTGAAAACCTCGGCTGGGTCACCAACACTGATCGCGGCCAGGTCTGAACCAAACAGGTGGGCCATTACCCAAACCTTGGAAAGATCCGCCACGGTGAAACACGGAGTGGTGCCTGAATCCAAGAGTTCGCCCGGCGTGATGGGCCGATCGACAACCGTTCCGGCGATCGGCGAGCGAATCAAGCCGGAGGCGTGGGTTACGGTTTTGCCGTCCTGGATTGCTTTGATCGTATCCGGATCAACTTTGAGCGAGACAAGCTGTTGCAGGGCGGCATCGCGGTCGGCTTCCGCGTTGGCGGCATCGATTTTGGCCTGTTCCGCCTCACGCAGAGTGACGCCATGGTGACTCAGGAGTTGCTGATCCTGCTCGGCCAGTTCCCGAGTGATTTTGGCGGTCCCCAGCGCTTTGCGATAAGCGCTGATAGCAGTGGCATAGTCGGGCGAGTCAACCTCGGCCAAAGGCTGCTCCGCCTTGACCTGGTCGCCGAGAGAAACGAGCAGGCGGGTCACCGGGCCGGACATGGGCGCGAGAATCGTCGTGGCCTGATCATTGTCGAAATCCACGGTACCCGTTGTATCGACAGTTTTATGAAATGTGGACTGTTGCACGGTTACCAAATGGATGCTCTGCAACTGAGCCGGCGCGAGGGTAACGTTACTCGCCGTGACGGACACCTGAGGCGCTGTGGTGTCGGCGCGCGGGGAACAGCCGGCTAAAATCAAGAGCGCCGACACCAGTAAGGAAGCGAGCCTCCTTTGGTGCTTGCCAATCAAGTTGAGGTAAGGGTGATTCATGATTGTTTGGGGTTGAGGTCAGCGCGATTCCACCAGCCTCCACCCAAAGCCTGGAAAAGCGCGGCGGTGTCGGCGAAACGATTGGCCTGGGCCTGCACCAGGTTGAGGCGGGCCTGCTGCCAGGTTTGCTGAGCGTTCAGCATCGCCAGGTAACTGCCGTAGCCGACCTGCCATTGCTCGCGGGAGAGGTCGAGAGTCACTTTGGCGGCATTGGCGGCAGCAACGGCAGCTTTCACGGCAGCGGCGTCCTGCTCAAGGGCGTGCAAGGTGTCGGCTACATTCTGACAGGCGGCCAGGACAGCGCTGCGATATTGCTGCGCCGCGTGAAGGTAATTGGCTTTCGCTGCGCGTTCCGCATGCAGCAAAGCGCCGCCCTGGAAAAGAGGCTGTGACAGTGCCGCGCCTACTCCCCAAAACCCGGTGCCGGAGGTAAAAATCTTCTCCAGCGAAAGGGCTGTGCTGCCAGCCTCGGCGGTGAGCGTAATGTTCGGCAAGCGGTTGGCGATCGCGACGCCGACTTGAGCACTTGCGGAATGGAAGTTTTCCTCGGCCTGAAGGACATCCGGCCGTTGCTCAACCATTCTGGCGGGCAGGCTCACCGGCAAGTCCTCCGGCAGATGCAGCGTCGAAAGATCAAAGTTTTCGTCCCGGTGTTGACCAGGAAAATCGCCGGCCAGCACGGCCAGCAAATCGCGTTGCTGAGCCAACTCCTTCAACAGCGTCGGAAGCGTGGCCTGAAGTTGAGCCAGTTGCGACTGCTGCGCGGCCAGATCCAGGCCGCTCGCGTACCCATTCGTCAGCTGAAAGCTGACAATATCGACAATATTTGAACTTACCTCGATGAGCTCACGAGTAGTTGCAATTTGCGCTCGCAAAGAGGCCTCCTGCACCGCAGCGACCACGACGTTCGCGCTCAGGGTAAGGTAGGTGGCAATCATTTGGTACCGCACCTCCTGTTCCTGGGCTTTGGCGGATTCGACTGTTCGGCGGTTCAAACCGAACACATCCGGCATGTAGGAGACGCTGACCTGGGGAGTGAAAAGGCTGTACTGAAAGACATTGGCATTTGGCGTGGGCGCGAGCACTTCAGACTGTTTTTGGCGGGTGGCGGAGAAGGAACCAGTTACGCTGGGATAATAAACGCCCTTTTGGGCGCGCAGGCTCTCCTGCGCCGAGGTGAGTGCCGCCTGGGCTCCTTTGAGATCGGGATTGTTGGTGAGCGACCGCTCGATCAGATCATTGAGCGGTTTGGAGTGGAACAAGTCCCACCAATCCGCGGGAATGTCCTTGCCCTCGACAAACCTTTGGCCCTCCCCCGCTAAGGTGTTGGTCACTTCCGCGGTGGGCTTGGGCGGCTCGGAGGTGTAGCTATTCTCCGGCGGAGGCGCCGGCCGCTTGTAGTTTGGGCCAACCGCGCAACCGGCAATAATAGCCGCCGGCAGAACCACTGCCAAAGTTCTCCGAAAAAACCGCTGCGTTATATTTTTGTTAAAGCAAACCGCGAATATCCCATTCATTTCTGCTCCCACAAGGAAGCGTCCGCACACACGGACACACCAGGTTTTTGGGTTACAATCTGAGCCGACCGACGAAACGTCAGCGGACAGGTGGAGCGCGGCTGGGAGAAAGGCGGCGGTCGGAAGCCGGCCGGAAAATGGGCTGGCTCAACCGCGCGCTGAAGAGGAAATAGAAAACGGGAAGCAGAACGAGGCCGGCGGCAGCTTCGGCGCTGACCTGTCCCTTAGCGAGAGAACAAAGGAAACAAACATGCTGGCCAACAGCGCCGCGATGGTGCAACGCCTGGTGCAACGAGGGATTTACGGCAAGGAACGCGGAAGCCAAAAGGACCAACGCGAGCAAGCCCGCCAGCGCTGTTTTAGGCGCGTCGCGAAGGCTCAACCATGATGTCCGCGATTGCACGTGTACGCGCTGAATCAAGCACAGGGCATGCCAAGACGCAAGAGAATTTAAGCAGCGAACGGACTCGGACGAACCTCGGAGCTTGCTTAGGCTCGCCCAAGGGCGCACCGATTAATTGAGAATTGGGGATTGGGAATTGGTCATTGGTTATTGAGGGGCCGAAGGGCGCAGTTGAACATTCAACTCAATTTCCAAGGGCTGTCGGGCCAACGTGGGAAGGTGGTGTCCAACACAAGGATGAGCTTTACGATTATCAGCACGATCGCCGAAGCCGGTTTTCCTCGTTGCCCGAGCAGACGGGCTGCCCTACCCTCGCCCGGTATGGACCAGGCAACAGTGACGCTCGCTGCCGGCGCGCGGGCCGATGGCCGGGCGCCAGACCAGTTGCGGCCCGTGCGTTTCACCAACGGCATCGCGCCCTATGCGACCGGCTCAACATTGATCGAGTGGGGCAACACGCGCGTGATCTGTGGCGTCACCGTAGAGGAAATTGTCCCGCGCTGGATGAAGGAGCAAGGGGTCAGCGGCGGATGGATTACAGCCGAGTATTCAATGCTTCCGTATTCGACCTTGCAGCGCAAGCAGCGGGACAGCACCAAAGGGAAAATCGACGGCCGCTCGCAGGAGATTCAACGCCTGATTGGCCGTGCGATGCGAGCGGCGTTGGATTTGGAGAAGCTTGGGACCCGAACGATTTGGGTCGATTGCGACGTGCTCCAGGCCGATGGTGGCACGCGCACGGCAGCCATAACCGGGTCGTATGTCGCCCTTAGCCTGGCGGTGCGCAAGTTGATGGCGGAAGGAAGGCTGTTGCAGTCACCAATCCTGCACGGAGTGGCCGCCGTGAGCGTGGGCGTAGTGGAAAGCCGCACATTGCTGGATTTGTGCTACACTGAAGACGCCGCGGCGGCAGTGGACCTGAACCTGGTGATGAATTCGGCCGGTGAGTTTATCGAACTACAAGGAACTGGAGAGGAAGCGACTTTTAGCGAGGCGCAACTAGGAGACATGCTGAAATTGGGCAAGACCGGGATTCGAGAACTGCTGCGCGCGCAAGAGGCAGCGTTGGGAAATGGCCGCTAGTGTACCGTCTCACAAATGGATGGATTACTTTCAACAGGAGGAAACAGAGAAAACAGAGCATTTCTCTCCGTGAGCTCCGTTTTCTCCTGTTCAAATAATTCCATTTGTTTGTGAGACGCTACACTAGCGATTCAGGCATGACAGCAAAGGAAGCGGAGAGAATTCGATGAATACCAGTGATCCCATTGCGGATGGCGGTGAAAAGCCGTCGGCGAGCGGCGCGCAACGGCCGACAGCCATTTTATCCGCAAATCGTGGGTTGGCGGACCCCCCTACCCTCTGGCTGGTTCGTCATGCGGAGGTGGAAGAGCAGTATCAGGGCCTGTTCGGTGGGCGGATTGATATGGGTTTGTCGCTACGCGGCCACGAGCAAGCGGCGAAACTTGCCCGTTATTTGCATGAGTTATCCTTCGATGCGCTTTACGCCAGCCCGATGGCGCGAGTGAAGCAGACCCTGGCGCCCTGGCTAGCCAACAGTGCGCCCAACCCAACGGTATTGGCAGACCTCAGAGAGGTCGATTTTGGAGATTGGACCGGATTAAACTGGGACCAGGTATTAACGCGTTTCGGCGTGCACGTCACGGCCTGGCTGGAGCAAATCGACGTCGGCGGCGTGCCTAACGGAGAAAGCGGCGCGGTCTTACGAGCCCGACTGGAGCCCTGCCTGAAGCAAATCCTCAGCAAACATCCCGGTCAGCAGGTCGTCGTGGCTTGTCATGGAGGTGTTATTCGCATGCTGCTGAGCATCCTGTTCGGCTGGCCGCTGCCGCGGTGGTCGGCAGTTGAGATTGACTATGCCAGCGTTACACGAGTCGGCTGGAGTTCAGGTGAACCTAAATTGCAATTGATGAACTACACTCCCTGGCGCACGGCTAAAGCTGATATTTAGCCACTCGGGAGACTTTTTTCGCCACGAAACCCCGCAAAACGAAGAAAAGACGAGCCGCCGGAGGTCTTTGGCGGCTTTCAGTAACAATAGCGCCGGAGGCGCAAGATGCGGTTGCTGAGTGGTTAGGCACGCGATTCGGTCAGCCGGCCAGCTCCTACACAGAGTTGGCCACAGGACTTTCCACGGTAAGCCTCTATTTCGACCAAAGGCCCAATTGGGGTTCAGACCTGCGTGAGGAAATCCAGCTTCATTTGAGGGAGCTGACGGCCTTGGGTCTGCGAATCACGCCGGGAAAAATCGCCATGACGCGGTTGAAACGCCAGGATTGGGCCGAATCGTGGAAGCGCCATTTCCGCCCGATGGAGATAGGGCCCGCGTTGCTGATTCGACCCAGCTGGAGCGGTCGGCGCGCAGTTCCGGGGCAGTTTACAGTGGTGCTGGATCCGGGGCTGAGTTTCGGGACGGGACAACATCCAACGACAGCATTTTGTTTACGGCAGGTTGTGAAGTATCGGCCAAGAGCGTCAGCGAAATCGTTTCTCGATTTGGGGACTGGCTCGGGCATTCTCGCCATTGCAGCAGCTCGGCTGGGTTATGAGCCGATAGTGGCGCTGGACTTCGATCCTGAAGCAGTCCGCGTGGCGCGCGCCAATGCGCACAGGAACCGTGTTGCCGGGCGCATTCGGTTTAGCCGTGAAGACGTGGGCCTCCTGCCCCGTTCCTCCCGCCGCACATTTTCTTTGGTTTGCGCCAATTTGGCAACCGATGTGCTCTTGAAGAATCGCGAGCGGATTATCGCACAGCTATCCGTCGGTGGAGTTCTCGTGTTGGCGGGGATTCTCAAGGCGGAGTACGCAGAGGTCCGCCGGGCATATGAGAGCGCCGGGTTACGGGAATTGCGCAGCCGGATCCAAAAGGAATGGCAATCGGGAGCATTCGCTCAAAGCTGATCGGGCATTCTCCAAACCCAGTCGCCATCTGCCCGTTTTCCGAAGGGCCATGGGGCAAAGCCCTCAGTTTTGAATGGACTTCTCCCGAAACTGTCTTATAATTAACTCGCTTGAAGCCACCGATGCCAATTCTCAAGCAATTGGTGGACCTGGCCGCGGACAGGTCATTGGCATCCTTCACGCCTGGCGAGTTGTACAAAGGAAACAAAGAACCAAGCTATGACCAAATCGTTGGAAGTCATTAGTGAAGCCATTCGTAATCCCAAACATCCATTCCGGAAGGTGGATAACCAGCCGAAAAAGACGCTGAAGCATCGTTACGAACGGAGGAAGATAAAAGAATATCTGCACCTGGGTGAATGGGCACCCAACGAAGCTTAATCCAATCCATATTTGAAAAGCAAAAGGGCCGCGTCAGCGCGCGGCCCTTTTGCCTTTTAGAGGGAAAGACAGCTTTACTTCATCAGCAGCATTTGACGGGCGCGCTTAATGGCGCGATTCAAACGTCGCTGGTAATGGGCCGGCAATCCGGTGTACTTGCGCGGCAGGATTCGACCCTGGTCGGTAACAAACTGCCGGAGCAGGTTCGTGTTCTTAAAGTCGAGCGCGTCGACGGTAAAATCAATCTTGGGCTTGGGGCGAGGCGTGCGCACTTCTGACAGGCCACGGCGGCCACCGCGTTTATCGGGTTTCTCGGGGCGAGTTTTGCGAGGCATAAGTTACTTGATTTCGCGATGCAGCGTGTGCCGGCGCAACGCGGGGTTGTACTTTCTGAGTTCGAGCTTTTCGGTCTTGAGCTTCTTGTTGCGCGTGGTGGTGTAGCGGGAAGGCGACTTGCCCTCCTTACGCGCCTCGGTGCATTCGATCGTAACGATTTCGCGGGGCATAGATTATTCCTTTTCCTTGGGCTTCTCCTCGGGCTCTTCCGCATCGTCGGACTCGACTTCAGCCATGCCGACGGCGTCGACGGTACCCAATGCGCCCAGGCGCCGTTGGCGCAGGGCGCCATCCCGTTCCAGCTGGGCCTGTGCCTGGACGGTAAAGCGAGTCCAGGGTATTGCTTCCAACCGGCTCTTGGGAATGGGTTTGCCGGTCAATTCGCAGATGCCATACGTGTTTTTCTCGATGCGTTTGAGAGCTTCTTCGATTTCGTAAATCGCGTCTTGGTCCGAAGAGAGCAAGCTCAAAGCGAAGTCACGGTCGAAATTGTCGGTGCCGGAATCGGCCATGTGCAGACTATAACCAGCCATTTCCTGGGCGGACTCTTTGGCTAAGCCGTTCATTTGGCGCGTCAATTGATCGCGCAATTCAATCAGGCGGTTATAGAACTTGATCCACTCAGCCTTAATTTTTACTTCCCCGTTTTTCTTCACTTTGACCGCCGGATGCCCGAGGATGGAGGCAGCGGTAGCGGATCCATGAGGCTTTTGCCCAGCAGTCTTCTTCACAGTCTCTTTTTTCTTTGTTGTCACAACTAACTAACAGTAACGCTCACTCTAATTCCTCTTCGGCCGGTCAATCCGCCCGTTGAGGGTGGGCGAATGTAGCAAAGGAAGCCAAATATTCCATAACAATTTTCAAAAATCTTTCCAGGGGGTCAACTGCTCTGCAGGACACGAAAAACTGCCCATTTCAGCCCTTTTCGATGCAGGCATAAGCGTTGTGGTTATGGATGCTTTCGTGGTTTTCAGCCTCAACTTTGTACCAGGAGACCTCCGGATGCGCGTTGAGCTTTAACGCCACATTGCGGACCAGGTCTTCGACGAATACAGGGTTCTCATAGGCCTTTTCAGTCACCGCCTTTTCATCCTGCCGCTTCAGCAGGGCGTAGAGTTCACAACTGGCGGAGCCCTCGATAATGCCGATGACATCCTCGATCCATACGGCCTTGCGGGACCGGATTTGAACGGTGACCTCGCCGCGCTGGTTGTGGGCTCCATGGATGGCGATGGCCTTCGAGCAAGGACAGAGCGTGGTTACCATCGCTTTGACCGTGAGCACGAAGTCGATGTCCTTGTGACATGCCGTAGCGTCGAAACGGGCCACGTAATCCATTAAGCTCTCGCGGCGCGTTACCGGCGCCTTCTTCACCAAAAAGTAAGGGAACTCGATTTCGAGGTGGGACGTGGCAGCGTGAAACTTTTCCTGCAGCGCGTGCAAAATATCTGTGAGGTTCTCCACGTGGATCACGTTCCCATGGGCATTGAGCACCTCCAGGAACCGGCTCATGTGGGTGCCTTTAAATTCCTTAGGCAGGTCGACAAACATGCCAATCGTAGCGACCGTGTTTTGGATCGAACGTTCCTTGTCGCGCACCTGGATGGGAAAACGAAGGCCGCGCACGCCCACTTTGTCGATGCGCAGCTCGCGGTAATCCGGTTCGCTTTGTTTGTCGTGGAGATGGACCGTGGAGACGGCCCGCTGCGGTGCTTCCAAAGCAACACGAGGCTTTCTGCGAATGAGCTTGGGGGCGCGTCGCCGAGTTCGTGCCGAACCGTTCTCGTGTGACTTAAACATCCTGCCACAATACCAGCGAACCAGGCTTTTGCAAAAGGGATTCGGGTCAAGATTTTCTTGAAACATTTCGCTTTCCTGCGGGTATTATACCTGTGGCAGCCATGGCAAAATCAACATCGACATGAAAATCACCTATTATTCCTGGGCAGGGATTATTTCGGCGGCGTATTTGCTTTGTAACGGAGCGTGTCCCGCGGCAGCCGCGGAGCAGCAGAGCCTGGATAGGACATTTAAGGTGGCACCTGGAGGCAAATTGTTCGTCCAGGCAGATCGCGGAACAATCAAGGTGGATACGGAAGCCACGGATAGTGTTCATATCAAAGTGCTGCGTGAACCGAAGAACGCATCCCAAAAGCAGGCTGATGAACTATTGGCCAATCACGAGGTGGTCTTTAACCAAGATGGCAACACGGTCTTGGTCACTGCCAGGAACAAGCATACGAAAATGTTTTCCTGGGGCAGCCAGCCTTGGCTGGAGGTGCGCTATGAAATGAGCATTCCCAGGCAGTTCGACGTGGATTTGAAGACAGCAGGTGGGGACATACAAGTCGAACCCCTGGAAGGCGCGGCTACGGCGCACACCGCGAGCGGCTCGATCCGTTTGCCGCGCGTTACGGGAGCAATTGAGGCCAAGGATGCGGGTGGGGATATTTCAATCGGTGAAGACGGGTCTGATGTGAAGGCGCAGACGACGAGCGGTTCAATCAAGGTGTCGAAAGCCAACGGGCAGGTGGAGCTTGGGGACGCAGGAGGAAATATTATGGTGGAAGATGCCGGGGCTGATTTAACAGCCAAAACCACCAGCGGCACGATTTCGCTTGGTAGCGTTAAGGGGCGAGTCAAGGCTACGGATGCCGGCGGGGACATCCGAATTGATTCAACCGGCGGCGATCTGGAGGCGCAGACGACCAGCGGGTCAGTTAAAGTCGGGTTGGTCAAAGGCCGGAATACCCATATCAAGAACGCCGGCGGGAACATCAGTATTCGAGAAGCGGCGGGCGACGTAGCAGTCGAAACCACCAGTGGTTCGATCGACATTCAAGCCGCACGCGGACGAGTCCAGGCGACTGATGCCGGAGGCAATATCACGATAGGAGAAGCCGGCGAAGTTGCGGCCGAGACCGTCAGCGGCTCGATCAGTGTCAAAAAGGCAAAAGGCGAATTAACCGCCAAGGATGCCGGAGGGGATATTAACATCGGTGAAGTTGGCGCCGACGCGAATCTCCGCACGTCGAGCGGCAACATTACGGCGGGGACCGTGGCCGGAAACCTTACGGCGCACAATGCCGGCGGCAATATTCGGATTGGCGGGGCCGGCGGCGTAGTAACGGCGCAAACCACAAGCGGCTCGATGGAAGTAAACTTTTCGGCGGCACCCAAAGCCGATTGCCAGCTAACGGTCGCCGGAGGCGGCATCAAAGTCACCCTGCCCGGTTCGGCGGCAATCGATTTGGATGCAAAGGCTGCCGGAGGCTCAGTCAGGAGCGACCTGCCGATTACAATGACCGTTCAAGGCCAACCGCCTTCGAACGCGCTCGCCGGAAAAATAAATGGCGGTGGTCCGGCGCTGGTCCTGCGCTCCAGCTCGGGGGATATTCATGTGAAGCGATCTTCTGCCACGTCGATCAAGTTGGAAGAGGAAGCTACAGGTAAATAGCCCGAGGCCCCTCCCAAGCCCATGAACCAAAGGGGTCGAACGTCCAAAGTCCAACGACCCTTATCCCATCGGATGGGGAGAGGGTGAAACCGAGGCTGAGCGCGGTTACACGGTTTGTTCAGCCCATTTGTTTCAGGGCCACTGAAGGCGATAATACTGCGGGGAATTGGTACCAGGCAGGGCAAGCGTAACCTGGCTTGAACCAACGGTGGGCTGATTGGTGACAAGCTGCCAGGTCGCGCCATTAAGGAGATTGGAGCCGGAATAAAGTGCCATGGCCGCGGCGGTTTGCGGCCAGGCAAGGATGATTTGGCTGCCGGTGTTGCTGATGCTAAGTGAGGGTTGGAAATACCCCGGCAGAAGTTGCGTCAGCGTGAGTGGCGAGGAATTCAGAGCAAGATTATCCAATTGGGCGTTCAAGTAAGGATCCGCGGTGTACTCGCTTTTGCCCAGCCAACAATTGAGCGGCGCAATGTCGGAGGGCAGCAAGTTAACGCTGTTGTTTACGGCGACAGCAATTCCATTGAGGTAAAGGACGCACTGGCGGCCGTCGAATACCACGGCAAAATGAGTCCATTGGTTTAAAGGAAATGCGGTCGGTGTTTCCACTACTCGATTGTAAACAGCGACATCCGTAGTCAGGGCGCATTGGGCGAGGCCGGAAGAATCGCGCGGTGTGAAGAAGAACCAGCGGTTATTATTTTGGCCGAAATCAAAGATGCGTTGCCAGGCATTGCCGCCACGCCAATAGACCCAGCCGGAGATGGTCTGAATATTACCAGCACCTGCCGGGAGGCTGACGTATTGCCCCCCACCGGAGAGGTTCAACACATTCCCGCGAGTGGCGTTGCTCAGGATGCTGGCACCACCTTGCAGCGTGCCATTGAATCGATTACTGGCGTCCTGCGCGCCTGAGTTGAAGGTATAAAACGAAGCCCAATTGGTTCCGAGAGCCTGACTGGCAGGGAAGATGCGCACTGCCTTCGTCGCCTTGCGCCCTACGGCATCGACGGCTGAGAGCAGGAATTGATAACAGCCATTGGTGGCTGCGGCGCCGCTGGTCGGAATCGCGAAGGAGCCGGAGGCGCCGGAAGTCGGCCCGAACACCGTATTGGTTGTGCTGGCATTGACGAATTGCACGATCCACGTCAGGCCGGTCGCTGCGATGGAGTTATCGTAGAAATCGTTCGCCGCGCCGGCAAAGCCGATTGTGTCTCCCGGAGCGTAAAGGGCTCCTTGGATTGGCTGGGAGATGGTGATTTGCGGAGCAGCGATTTCAGACGGAGCGAGGGCGCGCGAGAAAATGCGTACCGAACTCAGACGTCCGTTGAAATAGGGGTCGGGCCAATTGCTTTTACCAAGGTAATTATTCGTAGGATTAAAATTGGCCGGAACCACGTTGGCGTAGAAATTTGTACCTACCGGCACGCCATTTGTGTAGAGCACGGCTGAGTGTCCATCCATCGTGAGGGCGACGTGGGTCCAGACACCGACTGGCAGCGCGGCAGGCGCGTCGATGATCTGTTCGCCGGGAATACTGAAGAGGCTGATGTTGAAGCGTAGTTTTCCGTTGGCGGCGGAAGGAGTCAGGACAGTGTAATGATTGGTGTCGTTACCAAAATCGAAAATGCGCTGCCAGGCCGAGCCGCCATTCCAGTAAACCCAGGCCATGAAGGTTTGCATCCCCGCAATGCCCGGCGGAAACGAAACGTACTGAGCCGAACCGGAGAGATTGAGCACACTGCCGCGCACCGGGTCGGCAACGAAAGAGGCGCCGCCATTGAGCGTGCCGTTGTAGTGGCCATTTACGTCCGAAACATCTGTTCGCAATGGGTAATATGAGGACCGACTCGTCGGCGGATTCGCCGGGAACAGCGTTGTAGAGGCGACGGCCTGGCGATTTGAAACATCCTTAGCCGCCAGTACTACTCGATACGTTCCGACCGTTACGTTGGTGGGGATGCTGAATGAGCTTCCAGCAACGCCGGAAATTGGACCCAAAACAACGTTGGTTCGGTTATCGACCGCATATTCAACTCGCCACGTAAGATTGGAAGGCGCAAGCGGAATATCAGCGAAATCCATGGCGCGGCCGGCAAACGAAATAGTTGTGCCCGGCCAATACATTATTCCATCGGCGGGTTGATTGATGACCGGCAATGGAGCGGCAATCTCGGCAGGCGACAGCGCACGGCTGTAAACGCGGAAGCTGGCATATTGCCCATTGAAATAGGGATCGGCTGTGAATTTGCTGCGGCCCAGGTGGTTGGTTTGCGGCGCCACGTTCAGCGGCAGCAGGTTCATGGCGGCATTGGTTGCAACCGGCGACCCGTTAACGTAAAGAATTCCCTGCGTTCCATCCAGAGTTACGGCCACATGGGTCCAGACATCGGTTGGCAGCGGCCGGGTCCATTGCACGGTTTGGAGGTTGCCGCTGGGATTGATATCACACCGCAGGACGTTATCGCTCGAGGCTGCGGTGAGCATGACCGTCTTTGAAGTGTCGAAACCAAAATCGAAAATGCGCTGCCAGGCGGCGCCGCCACGCCAATTAACAACCGCAGCGAAGGTTTGGCCGTAAGCAACCCCCGGCGGGAGCCAGACGTACTGATTGGTGCCGTTCAGGGCGAGGATGTGGCCGTGGACGGAGTCATTGAGAATGCGCGCTCCATTTTGGAGCAGACCATAATATTGGCCATTGGCGTCACTGGCATCGGCGTCGAAATTATAAATTGCCGACCAGTTTTTGGTATAAACCGGCCAATCATCTGGCGTCCAGGAGAGCGGGACGAAATCGAAATCAGAGTCGCCATAAGCGGCATACTGTGGGGCCCACGCGTTGCCATCGTAGTAGTGATAGGTGAGCCACTGTTGCCCGCCCTCCGAAAGAATGCCAACGTGGCCGGGGCCCGCGAATTTGCCGTTGGCCTGCAGGAACAAGGTACCGCCGTTGTTGGCCATGTCGACTCCGTTGCGATCCAGGTAAGGTCCGGTAATACTCGTGCTGCGGCCAACGCGGATATTGTAGGTGCTGTTCACGCCGGAACAGCAAGAGCCCCAGTTGGCAAAGAGATAATAGTAGTTGCCGCGGCGAAAAAGATAGGAGGCTTCGATGGAACTATTGTACGCAAGCCGGTAAGTGGGAGAATTCGAAGCAATTCGCAAACCGCTTGCCGGATCTAACTGCACCAGGTAAATGCCGTTCCAATAGGAGCCGAACGCCATCCACAATCCGCCGGCAGAATCCCAGGTGAAGCTCGGGTCGATGCAGTTGTAAGGGGAACCGACGTCGGACTGAATCGCCGGTCCCTGATCGGTCCAGTGATAAAGCGGATCGCTCGGATCGAGTGTGGGGTTAGTGGCCAGACCAATAGCGGATACCTGGCTGCCGAAAGTCGAAACCGCATAGTAGAGATAGTACTGGTTATTGAAGAAGAGGATGTCGGGCGCCCAGAAAATGCCGGTGAATCCAGGCACGGCATTTGTGGTCCAAGCCGGCGGATTCGCGAAGATCGCCGGGCCCGGCGACCAAAACACTTTATCTGCTGAGGAGTGGGAAAGAATACCCTGGCCGGTCGAGAAAACGTAATAACGACCCTTGCATTGGATCATGGTGGAAGGGTCGTGGGCGTTTATGTAGCCACGGAGAAATGGAGGCGTTGATTGGGCCAATAGGTTTTGACCAGGAGGCAAAAAGAAAACAACAAGCCAAATGGTCAGGCCAACCGGGCAAAACTTCATGCGAAATCAGAACTGAAAGGCAGGCAAGCCAGGCGGGGAAATTATATTGGTCATGGCGGGAAAACGGCGCCACTCAATATGGCCGTCGCGGAAACCAACGTTACCGCCGGCAGGCAGGTTGTTATTCAGATGCGCGGTACGAACTGTACTTCCGCCGGCCGCGCCGATATTGACGTAGCGGCGCCCGCCGGTTGGAGTAAGGACGGAAATTGTTGCGTCGACGATCATTTCGGTGCTGGAAACCGTATAGCCGGGCCGCGCATCACTTATCTTCGGAGTCATGTTGGTGCCGCCAATCGTCACGCTCGAATTGAGACTCGGCGCATTAGGGAACAGCCATATGTAACCAGTGACTACGTAATCCGGAAAGGCGCTCCAGGCATCCACGGGGCCGTTGTCCTTATAAAGGTAGTATTCGTTCGGGCAGTAAAAGATGTCGGTGCGACGGACGCTGTCGAGGAGATTAGTGGCCGCTACCCGCCACATATCCCAGAACCACAAACCGTGATTTTGAAGATCCGGTAGCCGGTCGCCGTTATCGCCGGCATACATCACCACAGCGAGCTCGAGCTGGTGCATGTTGCTTTTGCAGTTCGCCTGTTTGCCTTTTTCTTTGGCGCGCGAAAGAGCGGGCAGCAACATCGCGGCAAGAATCGCGATAATGGCGATTACGATCAGCAGTTCGATTAACGTGAAGGCTTGCTTGAGCCGACTTGCTCGGTGCCAGTTCATCGTTTTCGCGGCCGCTTGATAGACAACTCACTATACCTCGAAAGAGAGGTGTCCGCCAAAAAGGAATGTAGCTGGCCCCGCTACCAGGGAACTGCCTGGCAGCGGGGCTCCGGCCATCAATCAGTGCCAGATGCGGTAGAACTGAGGGCTGCTGGTGGTTGGGACGGTTACCTGCCAGGTGTTGCCGACCAGCGTTGGCGCATTGGGCAAAGTAGTCCAGCTCCCACTAGCCAGGCTTGCACGGCTCTGGACCGAGAACCCAGCCGCTGCCACCGGCCAGCTCAGCACCACATTGCCGCCGCTGCGGGTGGCTTTCAGCGAGGCAGTGCTGGACAAGAGTGTGTTCGGCCCGATGACGTCCTCCCCGAGAATTTCATCGGGCGCCAGGAGACCTTTATAAATACGGATCTCGTCAATTGAGCCAAGAATACCTGGGTCGGGGAATGGCGAATGGCCGATGGTACTCGAAGCGGTTCCAGCCGAGCTGGCGGGCGCGATCAGGTTCGCCGTAGCGCCTTCGAACACGCCGTTCGTATAGACCGACATCGAGCCGTTGCCGTAAAGGCAAGTGATATGCCACAGCCCATTCTGCAGCGGACCGTTTACAAACAGATTGCCTCCCCACGGGAATGCCGCGTTATAGAAGTTTGCATCCGGCGTTCCGTCCCATCCCGTTGCAAAATAGAACTCGTTTTGAACGTTCAGGTTGTCGGCGTCCTTGTCGGTGAATTCCCAGATCCTGGACCAATGCTGCGCCGCCCCAAGGTTGGCCCACAGGTCGATCGTTACGGAATCGTAGCCCTCGAGCAATCCAGGGGGCAAATCGAGGTAATCGGCGTCGACGGCATTGGTGAGTTGCAGTTGGCCGCCGGAAACAGTGGCATTGCCTTGGAGTGTCCCATTGGCGCCACCAACAGAGTCGCTGGCATCATTGTCGACGTTGAAGCTGTAACGATGCGTCAGGACCGCCTGGTTCTTCACGGTAACGGTGGAGCTGCCGGACTTACCCTGGAAGCTGGCGCTCAAGGTCACTGTACCAGGCCTATGCGTCGTCAGCATGTTTTGGGAGTTCACACTGATGATGCTCGAGTCGCTCGATGTGACCACCAGAGGTTGCGGGCCGCCGAGGTTCGGGTTGCCGGCTGCAGTCAAGGTCGACAGCAAGTTGACGTTTTGGACATTAGCATAATTCGCCAGCACCAACGGAGGCACCAGCGTGGAATACGACGGATAATTGGTGGGCGGCACCGTGATTGAAGTAAGAGCTCCGACGTCGATGCTCGTGGCGTTGGGACCCTCAGCCTGGGTCAGCGCCACCTGTGCCGGGGTCAGCGCGCCGCTGTAGATGCGGAACTCATCGATGTTAGCCGTGAGGTACGGATCGGCGGAGTAGAAGGAACGGCCCAGGAAACCGTAGTTCGTGGGGAAATACGACATCGGCAGGAAGGCGTCGTACTCGGCAAATTCGAGTAACCCGTCCCGGTAGATGGAGAGCGTGCCGGTGGGAGGATCAACCACGCAGGTAATATGCGCGGTCATGTTGCTCCAGCCGTGCGCCCACCCCGTGGTCCGGCCGCCATTCTCGGTGATGCCCCAGTGGTGGTAGCCCCCGGGCTCGGCACGTGGAACGCAAGCGATTTGTCTATCACCGTTGGCGCCGTTCGTATTGCCAAAGCCGAATAGATAAGCCCAAGTAGCTCCGGGGCCAAAATCGACCCATGCCTCGAATGTCACGGCCGAGTTGGTGGCGATATTGATAGCGGCAGCCGGCAGGTCCACGTAAGTACCGAAACTCCCGTCAAGCACTAGCTTGCCGGCCGAGTTCGTCGCGTTGCCGTAGAACGTGCCGTTGGCGCCGCCAACGGAGTCGTTCGCATCCGTACCATTAAAACTGTACCGGTGCGTCAGCGTCGCCGGCAACGCAATTACTGTCAGGGTGTTTGTCGCGAATAACCCGCCGAAGCTGGCAGTCACTTTCGTTGTGCCTGGAGCAACCCCTTTGACCAAGCCATTAGTATCGATGGTGACTACGCTCGTGTTCAGCGAAGCATAGGTCACTCCCCCGTACGCAACCATGTCGACGCCTACCAGATTCGTAAAGTCAGCGGTCAAAATCTGCTGCGAGAGCTGGTTGACGAGCAGCGTGCCGACCGGGCTGCTGAAGTGCAGCGCCTGAACCGGCCCGGGGTTGGTCACAATATTATCCGGCCCGGAAATATCGTTGAGCGCGATTTGTGAAGAGGGAAGAACCCCCGAGTAGATCCGGAATTCGTCAATCGAGCCGGCCAGCGGCTGATCCTGGTCAAACAAGGACTTGCCCAGCAGGCAGATAGTGTCATTGACGGCGCTAAGCGGCGATAGCGTGCCTCCGCTGCCGTTATTGAACACCGCGCCAGATGTGACTTTGCTGCTGTTATAGTAGTACATCTTGTTGGCGACTGGGTTCACCACGCAAGTGACGTGCACGTTGGTTTGGCCGTTGAGGCCGCTGGGGTTGTTGATATAAACACCATTGCAATTCAGGTTCTGCCAATTGCCTCCGGCATAATGGCAGTAATCCACGCCCGTACGTTCGGCGCCGTTATTCTGATCACCGAACGCGAACACGCGCGTCCAAACCGGATTGCTGGGATAAAACGTCGCCCAGAACTCAATCGTAACCTGGGAATAGCTGCTGACGATCCCTGAAGGGAGTATGGCCCATGCTGTAAAGCCGTCTAATTGAAGCTGCGAACCGTCGACGTAGGCCGATCCAACATTGGTCCCGGTCCAGTTTGCGCCGCCGACCGAATCGCTAAAGGTGGGGTTAAAAGCCGGATCATTAAAGCTGTATCGGTGAACAAGGGTTTGGGAATTCCCTGTGACAAGAGCAGCCAGGAAGAAGACGGCCGCGCACGAGCTGACAAGGGCTCGAGAGGTTTGTTTTTTCATATGAGGTTATTTCGGTGAGTAGGGGTTTAATGCGAAATAGAAGCGGTCGCCTTGGAACACTTTGGAGTCCTGTTTTGACGATCAAGCATAAGGTCCGCGAGCTGCTAACACGAAGTGCGGGCTGCCCACATCATCAACCGACACGGAACCCAGGCTGAAGCGGGGAGCCACACAGATCCGTTGAGCAGTGGCATAACATAGTGGTCCAGCGTCCGTCAAGGAAAAGCGCCATCGAGGACGAGATTCCTCCGATATTTGCCTAGGTTGCGGCACTCATAGAATGGAGTTACGCTGGACACGAATCCGGGGATGAAATCGAACGCACCCGCGAAAAGTCGAACAAAAGTGGAATCGGCCGAATCGGCCGCCGTTGACCTCGTCCAGGAGTTTGGAGAGGAAGGCGGCGGGAAGGGCGGTGTTCCATACCGCAGCTTTGCGCCGCCGCCGGCAACTATCCGGCGCATCACTGTTTGGCACCGGGATTTGGTGGACGGGATATTGCTCGCGACAGATGCGGGTACATTGCCGAAGATAGGCGGCACCGGAATGCACCGCGACATTCGTCAGGAATCTTTCGAACTTGCATCGGACGAGGTTTTGACGGGGATCTCTGTTGAATACGAAACCTACATCAACCGGATTGTTTTCCACACCAACAAGAGGGATTACGGCCCGTTTGGAGGCATTGGCGGCCGAATCCAAAAGCGGCTGGACGCACCGGCTGGCCGGCAGGTAGCAGGATTCAAGGGCCGACACTGGGAGTTCATTGACAGCATCCAACTCCTGATCGTTTGAACCGGTTTGCGGCTTCAGGACGAATTTGGCTGCGACCCTGCGATTTTCACGGCCTCTGCCTGATGTCCGCAGTAACGGAGAACGAATTTGGTAACCTGGCCTTGCGAATTTCTCACGAACGTCAGCGGCGAATCGACCGCCTTGAAGAAGAAGTTTGTTTCTGATGATGGATAAATCGGGACGCGAGCACGGATGCCTTGGTTTTTCCAGAAAAGCTGATCGCCGCCGCGGATAAGAGTGACGGTCCCTCCCCAGGAGGCCTTATATCTGCCGGCGCAATCAGCGTATATTTTTGCATCGACGGCGGCCATGGATGGAGCCGCGGGGAGTTGAGGAGCGACCTTGGCAAAGACCGTGCCTGGCCCCTGCAACTGCGCCACCAGGCCGGTCACGACCCCGCAGTTGTCCCGCAGGAAAGTGCCGCGCGGCAGCCCATTAGGCAGTCCGAAGAATGCGTTTGTGGTTTCTGGCTGGGCCATGCACCACCCGCCGGATTGTTCCTTTTCCCAACTCACAATGAATACATCGCCGTCGCGACCAAGCTTGAGTGTAGTGCCGCCGGGCTCCTTATACACTCCGACAAAATCCTCGGTGAGTTCCGAAGGCAAATGGATCGCGACGGGCTCGATGCTCAGATCCTCGAGCGAAAAGGTGACACGTGGCTCGGGCTGGTTTGGCACACGGGTCATTTTCCAACCGACGTTGCCGATGATGCCTTCGCTGCTCGAGATCTCTTCACCATCGTCCGCAAAGGTGAATTTCGCCCAGGCTAGGCGCTCGGCCGGGGGCGCCGGCTTGGAAAGCTTTTGGTAGTACTTATAAAGATAGGTTCGCGCCAGATTGGATTGCGTAATCCAATACGGCGGGCCAAGCAGTGTCGTCACTTGCGTTTTCGTTGGAAGCTCCACTTTCTGCCCCGGTGAGGGTCCCACCCATTTCATCTTCACGTTGCCGTGGCGAATGTCGATCTCGGCCTGGCCTACAGAGCGCAACAGGCCGATGATGAGCGGTTTCGGCATCAGCGCCAGGAACGGCTCGGGGAATTTCATCTCGTCGAACTTTAGATCCTTGAATCCCATCGAAATCGAAAGGTCAGTTGCGGGAGAGCCGGCATTCGTTCCGTCAGCAGATTGTTTTTCATATGTCCAAATCCAAGTGACGCGATCCTTGTTCGTCGTGCGCAACGTCTCGTCATCTATCAGCAGGCTCAAGTCGTCACAGTAAACAACCGGCTTCACAAAATGCAGCATCAGTCCGCCCTGGTCCTCCACCCGAACATACCGCTCGACTTGCGCAAGCTGCTTCTTGAACGAGAGCAGTCGCAGCCACCTCGCCCATTGGCAGCCTGTCTCCAGCAAAGCTACCGAGCAAAGCAGCACCAAAAGCAAGAAGCGATTCAACTTCATTGCGGCAGGATGGAGAACCTGATCATGAATCCACTCGATTGGGACGGAATGCCTTTATCCAAACAACCCAGGTTGGCCCCCCTTGCCAACTTGGTGGCCCAGTTTCTTATAGCTTAACTCGGTAGCAACTCGCCCCTGGGCTGTGCGCTTGAGATAGCCCTCCATGATCAAGTATGGCTCATAAACCTCTTCGAGTGTGTCCGGTTCCTCACCCACCGCCACCGCGAGCGAGCCCAGACCGACCGGTCCGCCGCCAAATTTGACGATGACCGTGTCGAGGATGCGTTTGTCCATTTCGTCGAGGCCATTCTCGTCGATCTCCAGCATGGCCAGGGCCTGGTCCGCAATCGACCCTGTGATGCGTCCCTTGTGTTTGACCTGGGCGTAATCGCGAACGCGGCGAAGGACGTTGTTGGCGATGCGCGGCGTGCCGCGGCTGCGGCGGGCAATTTCGTGGGCGCCCTTATCATCTATTTCCACGTTCAACAAGCGCGCAGAGCGCAGGACGATTTGCTCCAATTGCTCGGCCTGATAGTAGTCCAGCCGCTCGCGAATCGGGAAGCGGGTCAGCAGCGGAGCCGTTAAAAGTCCGCTACGGGTGGTCGCCCCTATCAGCGTAAACCGCGGCAGATTCAGACGAACGCTGCGGGCGTTCGGTCCCTGGTCGATAATGATGTCGAGCTTAAAATCCTCCATCGCCGGATAGAGGTATTCTTCGATAGTCTTTTGCAGGCGATGAATCTCATCGATGAACAGCACATCGCCTTCTTCTAGATTGGTCAACAATCCCGCAAGGTCGCCGGCTTTTTCGATCGTAGGGCCGCTGGTGCTTTTGATATTGGCGCCCATCGCCTTGGCAATGATATGCGCCAGGGTGGTCTTACCCAGGCCGGGGGGCCCGCTCAACAAGAGATGGTCGATGGCTTCTCCACGCTGCCGGGCGGCCGCCACCGTGATCTCCAGCCGTTCTTTAACTTTCGCCTGGCCGGTGAACTCCGAAAAAAGCGAAGGCCGCAGCGTCATTTCCAACGCGATGTCCGGTTTCGCCAGCGCTTCTGAGATCAAACGTTCGGCCATGAACCCAGTAAAGAGGGGAAACCGCAGTGGGCGCAAGGTGAAACCGGAAACGCGGGAATTGGTGCGCCTCAGAGCATATGTGATTCACTCGACGGCCTCGGGACTTCACCTCGGGTTTTCTGTGCTTGCCAGCGTTCAGAATATCTGTTAATCGTAGCTACAAGTTCCCTTTATGCGCGGTGCGCGGACCAAATCTTCTGCTTTCACGCTGGTCGAATTACTGGTCGTGATCGCCGTGATTGCGATACTCGCTGCCATGCTGCTGCCCGCGCTGGCCAAGGCCAAACTGGCCGCCAAACGAGTACAATGTACCAATAACGAGAAGCAATTGGCCGCGGTATGGGTAATGTATGCGACGGATAATGCGGACGCTTTGGCCGCGAACGGCATGCATGATCCGCCCGACACGACGCTTAAGTTCTGGGTCCAGGGTGCTTTTTACAATGTAACCGACAACACCAATGTGGCTTACATAGTGGATCCCCGGTACGCGCTGTTCGCGAATTATGTGCGCACGACCCAACTGTACGTTTGCCCCACCGACCGCAGCACCGTCAGCGTGAACAGCCGACCCTATCCGCGAATCCGCAGTTACTCACTTAATCCCTATCTGGGATGGAACGGGCCGTGGGATAGCCGGCTTTCTTTCAGCTACTCGATTTTTGAGAAATACTCGCTGCTCTCCTCACGCATGCCGACCGGAGCATTCACGTTTATCGATGTGAATCCCGACAGCATCTGCTGGCCGTATTTCGGTGTTTATATGGACCGGGATAGTTTTTTCAATTTTCCCAACGCCTCGCATAATCGCGGCGGAGTGATCTCCTTCGCCGATGGCCATGTGGAATATCATCGTTGGCAGGACCAAAGGACCATTGCCGCTTATTCGTCCGACTACCATCGGCACGACGATGCCTCTCCCAACAACCTGGACCTTGCCTGGCTGAGGCTGCGCACGACCGTGCCAAAGTAAGCCCGAGCCTTTGAGTGTCGATTCGCGGTTCTGCCGAAGAATTGAGCTTGAGGCGGGGTTGTTTTCAGGTATTGCGGAAGTTAATAATCTGATTAAGCTCAATAGGGAGTCAGGGCAGTACCGAGCCGCACTTTGGCAGGCGAATGGCAATAAGTGCACAGCAATGGATGGGGCATTTGCCCCAAAAAAAGTGTTGGCGTACCCCTACCCTGATCTGCAATAGTCTCGCGCCTGAATTTTATGACAAATAATAAAAAATGGTTTTGGGGCATTCTAGTATTCGCCCTGCTTGGAATGACCAGCGTTGCGTTCGGCAGCGAAGCGGAGCTGAATCTCCCGGACCTAGGCGGTGCTAATAGGTTTCCCGCGCTGGGCGGCTTGAACGGCAACCAGTTGATGTACATTGGCATCCTGGTATGCGCGATCGGCGGGATTTTCGGCCTCGTCCAGTACATGCAGACCAGCAACTTGCCGGTGCATGACTCGATGCGCAACGTGTCGAACGTCATTTGGGAGACCTGCAAGAGTTATTTGACGCAGCAAGGTAAATTCCTTGCCGTGCTGTGGGTGTTGATTGGGATTTGCATCGTTTACTACTTCAAGGTCCTGCAAGGAATGGATATTCCGAAGGTCATTCTAATCCTCGGCGCTTCCATTCTGGGGATTCTGGGATCCTACGGTGTGGCGTGGTTCGGCATGAGGATCAATACGCAGGCCAATTCGCGCTCCGCATTCGCTGCCCTCCGCGGAATTCCCTGGCCGCCGCTGGCCATTCCGATGCGCTCCGGCATGAGCGTCGGGTTGCTGTTGGTCACCGTCGAGCTCTTCTTCATGATTTGCATCCTGGTGTTTCTGCCCACCGATATGAAGGGACCATGCTTTATCGGCTTTGCGATTGGCGAATCGCTGGGTGCTTCGGCTTTGCGTATCTGCGGCGGCATTTTCACCAAGATCGCTGATATCGGCTCGGACTTGATGAAGATCGTGTTCAAGCTGCCGGAAGACGACCCGAAAAACCCCGGCGTGGTGGCCGACTGCACGGGTGACAACGCGGGCGACTCTGTCGGCCCGACGGCGGACGGGTTTGAGACCTACGGGGTAACGGGCGTGGCCCTGATTTCCTTCCTCGCTCTCTCGTTGGGGGCGACTGGCCCAACGGGTTTCCTATGCGCCCAGCTCATCACCTGGATTTTCGTCATGCGCATCATCATGATCCTTACCTCGATGGTGGCTTACTTCTTTAACAGCAAAGTGTTTGCCGCCCGATACGGCCATGCCGAGGACTTTCACCCTGAACTGCCGCTGACGTGGCTGGTGTGGATCACCTCGGTCATCTCCATCGCATTGACGTTTATCATCAGCAAGTTGATGCTGGGCGATATCAAGGACGCCGCAGGCAATCTGCAGCCTGCTTTGTGGTGGGTGCTCTCGATTATCATTTCCTGCGGC
>CAZUVM010000018.1:0-7219 GCA_964623885.1 uncultured Verrucomicrobiota bacterium | reverse complement strand
AAACAGGAAGCCGCTCCGGAGAGCGGCTTTGCACGACCAAGTTGGGCTTTGATGTTTAGCGGTGGCCATAGTGGCCGCCATGAAATCCTCCGCGGTACCCTTCATAGTGGCCCCCGCGATACCCGCCGTGATAGGCGTAATGCTCCAGAGAGCCCCAGTAACCACGAGTCCACGCCCAATGGTTATTGCACCATCCCCAACTTCCACCCACCCAGACGTAGCCCAGTGTGGGACAAACCGGTACGGTTTCGACGACAGGCGCGGGCATCGGCGGTTGCACTACAACCGGAGGCGCCACTACCACTGGGGCCGGCGCTGCTACAACCGGTATGGGCAGCGGTATTCCAAAACTGAAGCCAACGTGAACCCCTGCGTTTGCACTGGCAATTCCCAGGGCTGCCAGGGCGAGTATTGCGATTGTCTTTTTCATATTCTTTTGAAGGTTCGACGCGATGCGCAGGCAAACCTTCGTTACAAATCAGTTACCGTTTTGTAATAAGGCGATGGCCGGCCACCAAAAATGTCCATAGTCAGTTTCCTTATTCGTTGTATAATCAAAACCAACCAATTAAACCATTTAAGGAAACATCTATGAGCCAGGTTCGGGTACTTGTCGGAACAAAAAAAGGCGCTTTCATCCTGACCGCGGATGGCCGTCGCAAAAACTGGGAAGTGAGCGGTCCGCACTTTGCCGGCTGGGAGATTTACCATGTAAAGGGTTCTCCCGTGGATCCCAACCGCATTTATGCATCGCAGAGCAGCGGCTGGTTCGGCCAAATCATTCAGCGCTCCGATGACGGGGGCAAAACCTGGCAACCTCCCGGCAGCAAGCCCGAGGACCTTGTGGGCCCCGGCGGCATGCCCAAAGGCGAAAGCAACATGTTCGTATATGACGGTCAGGTCGGCACGCACAAGTGGTACGACGGCACCCAGCATCCATGGGAATTCAAGCGCATCTGGCATCTCGAGCCCTCGCTCTCAGACCCGAATACGGCTTATGCCGGGGCGGAAGACGCTGCGATTTTCAAAACCACTGACGGCGGAAAATCGTGGAAAGAGCTTCCCGGACTGCGCCAGGCCAAAGGCCAGCTCTGGCAACCCGGGGCCGGCGGCATGGCGGTGCACACCATCCTGATCGATCCCAAGAATCCCAATCGCATCTACCTCGCCATCTCCGCCGCGGGCGCCTTCCGCACCGAGGACGGCGGCAAAACGTGGAAGCCGATTAATCGCGGCCTAAAGTCTCAATTCGAGCTGCCCGATCCGGACGCGGAAGTCGGGCACTGTGTCCATCGCATCGCTCTGCATCCGTCGCGACCGGATGTCCTGTTCATGCAAAAACATTGGGATGTCATGCGCACCGACAACTCCGGCGAATCCTGGACCGAGGTCAGCGGCAATCTCCCCACGGATTTCGGTTTCCCCATCGATGTGCACGCGCACGAGCCCGAAACTATCTACGTCGTGCCGATCAAAAGCGATTCCGAGCATTACCCACTCGACGGCCGGCTGCGTGTGTATCGCAGCCGCTCGGGCGGCAACGACTGGGAGCCGCTGACCAAAGGCCTGCCGCAAAAGGATTGCTATGTGAACGTGCTGCGCGACGCCATGGCCGTCGATTCATTGGACTCGTGCGGCGTGTATTTCGGCACCACCGGCGGACAGGTCTATGTGTCGGCCGACAGCGGCGATAATTGGGAGCCCATTGTTCGCGACCTGCCGGCGGTTCTTTCCGTAGAGGTCCAGACGTTGCCATGATCCGGGTGGTGCTGCCATTCCATTTGCGCACGCTGGCGCAGGTTAACGGGGAGGTGCCGTTGGATATTCCTGGGCCAGTCACGCTCGGCGCGGTGCTGGACGCGCTGGAAGCGCGCTATCCCGTGTTGCGCGGCACCATCCGCGATCACGTCACACTCAAACGCCGGCCTTTCGTCAGGTTCTTCGCCTGCAGAGAAGACCTGTCGCTCGAACCACCCCAAACCCCCCTGCCCGAGCCGGTCACCAGCGGCGCGGAGCCGTTTCTGATCATCGGCGCAATGGCGGGGGGCTAGTGCGGTGTCCCCGAAAGGCCGAGGGTCGAAGGCACAAAGAAACCTGAAAAGGAGAGTGTCAGCCTTTTCTCGGAATCAAGGGCCGCTTTTACTGTTGGACAAAAACCCGGTAGAAGCGCTGTGGATAACTCGGCGCTGCTGTGTCTTGAAACGTCATGGTCCCGCTCTGGTTTGTCTGTGTGCTCAAGACAACCCAATGCACCAGATCAGTCGAGACAAGCATTCCGTAAATTCTTCCCACCTCGCCGCTAACCAGCAGGTCCATGGTGCCGTTGGTCTGGCGCACCGGTGCGCTGGCCATGGGCGCGGTTGTCGCGGCAGGAACAATCTCGCCGCTCGAAAGGATCTGGGCTGGATACATCCCGCCGGGCAAGCCGGCCGGATTAGAGAAAACGATGTCATTTAATTGGGCGGTTGTAAGGGCGGAGCTGTTGCTGGAGCCCAGAGTAATCGCATTGGCGGTGAGGGGCGTTTGGTAACCCGCGTAATTGAGCAGGAGCACGTTGAAAGAGTTCGTGGGAGAGGCCGCTGTAATCGAGTCCACGTTCATCGGCTGCGGATAGTTCGCGGCCGTGTTTGGGCCGATGGCTACGGCCTTCCACCCAGCGTTAGTAAATAGAATTGCCTGGTCAGGACCGGGCAACTCGCCGAGGGACCAATTCGCGTCCTCCCAGTTCCCGCTGGTGGGACTGGTCCACGCATTGGGAGTTTGTGCTTTGATGCTGGTCGCGTACAACCAGGAACCGGCCGCAAGCAGTAGGGTAAAAACGCGTTTCATGCTGAGGTCCTCCATGGCAACGATTTTCGATGCAATGCGGCGATTATGCCATGGGGAGCAGGCCCCATATTGAAGCCAACGCGCAGCAATGGGTGATAACCAGGCACGGGGGAAGGTAGGTCAGCGCGCGATGTCGCGGCTGTATGCGGAGTTTGCTTTTTCTTCACGCCAAGACGCGAAGCCGCAAAGGAAAGCTGGTTACCGCGGGGTTTTTGATGCCGTGACGAGAATCGTGCCGCGAAAGGTCTCGATGGCGGGGCGCTGATCGGGATAGTTGCGAACAAAATTGTCCAGCAATTGCTGCGCTTCCGTGGCGCGCCCGGCGCGGTTAAGAATTCCGGCCAGACCTTCAACCGGGTCCGGACTGGCCGGCCAGAGCTGGCTCGCCAGACCATACGCCTGTTCCGCTTCGGCGGTGAAATCGTGCGCTGCCAAGAGGTTTGCCGTGGAATTAATGTCGTGCGCATACGACTTGAGGGTCGTCTCCGAGCCTGCCGCTTCCGGGTCGGCCAGAACGCTCTGCGCTCTGGATTGCCAATAATTCAGCGACTGCGCTGCCTGATCGGGCGTGAAAGCATTTTGTGCGTCCTGCACGCCTACTTCCATCAACGGACCGAACGGAACCGCATTGGCGTAGGTGCCTCGCATCGGTTGCGATTCCTGCACCGCGAAAGAGAGGTCCGGATTCTTTTGCATGAGCATCTCCAGCAGTTTTTCATTAATGCCCATCACGGCAACCATCCCGGATACCGAGACCTTCCCGTCTTTCAGCGTGATGTTTTCCCCAGAACGAACCTGTTTCGGCTCATCAGGAAATTGTTGGTCGTGGTCGAGACGTTGTTGCGCGTCAGTGGTGTATTCCTGGAATGCGCGTTGCGAATCTTCCGAAGACAGAGTATTGAAACGGCCGCCATAAAGTTCGCGCAGGTAATCCAGATATGTTCCATCGGCCAGGGCGTTTTGGGTAATCATGACATGCGGGTTGCCGCCGGTTTCGTTCAGCAACTCGGGAACCCACCGGCCGTTATCGGTGCCGCCCACGTAGACCATGCCTGGTTGCAGCGAACCGACGATGGCGTTTCCGTAGTCCAAAAGCTTTTGTGCCGGCCAATCATGCGCTTGTTCCGCCACGCCATAGGCATCGAGCACCGATTGCCAGAAAGGCTCGAGGTCACGGCGATCGTCCTTCGAATAGTCGTACTGATGCGTATGAGTCGCCAGCTCTTTCCAGCGGCTATGAACCTCGTCCCAATTTCCCGCTTCAATGGCATCAAAAAAGGCTTTGATTTCCATCGGCAATTCAATATTTCGACGACTCGCGATGGTTTCCACAAAAGCACGGCGGCTTCGGCCGAACTGCTTAACTTTTTCCGCGACGATTTCTTCCGCTGATTTCACCGGTTCAGCTTCCGGCCGAACTCGCCGGGGACGCGGCGGAGTTTGTGTCGTTGTTTCAGAGCTCGATCCTCCCGACCTGGCGCCGGGTGATTCCGGGTTCTTCGATGCGGCATTTTCCGGTCGCGGATGAAACAGTGACAGGATCGTGATCAACAAAGCGCCCACAACCATCAACCCTAACAGGCCACGGGGCTTGAATGAGGCTTCACTCAAATCGTCCTTCAAAGGAGATTTCATCACGCAAGCATTTACCCGGATAGACACCGCGACTTTCAGATCTGTATGGCTCCGCCATGTGTTTTTGAGACACGAAACGCAAACGAGTTGAGACGCTTTATTCTTACTGCCGCAGCGGACCATTGCTTTCTTTCTTTGGAGCCTTACCGTGGGCGGCGGTATGAGAAACTGGCTGGGGTTTAGCACGTTCTTGTGGGCGATCGGCTTTGGTGCCCAGGCAAGTCTCCAATTGCAGGTAGCGCTTAACGGGAGCGACCAGGGATCGGGCAGTGCCGAGGCGCCGTTTCGAACTTTGGAACATGCGCGGGATGAAATTCGCCGACTCAAGGCAGCCGGGGAGTTGCCTGTCGACGGCGCGGTAGTGACATTGCGTGCCGGGATTTATGAGTTGGACCGAACGTTTGAATTGGCTGCCCAGGATAGCGGCACTTTGGCCGGGCCTATCGTCTATCGAGCGCAACCGGGGGAACAGGTGCATCTTTCCGGCGGGAGGGTGCTGACGAATTGGAAAAAAGTGGCGGACCCGAAGATTTTGGAGCGGTTGGAGCCGGCCGCGCGCGCGCAGGTGTGGGCGAGTGACTTGCGAGCCCAGGGCATCACCAACTTCGGCACGATGAAGTCGGCGCCTTCGTGGGGACAGTCGGAAGCGGGGCTGGAGCTTTTCTTCAATGACCAACCGATGACGATCGCCCGGTGGCCAAATGAGGGGACCATAGCTATTTCCGCTGCGCTCGGACCGACGCCGCACCAGGAAGGCGGGGAACAGGGACAAGTTGAAGGGATCATTGCAGTCCAAACCGATCGGTTGAAACGGTGGCTTGGTGAGCCGGACGTCATGGCGGATGGATATTGGTTTTTTGATTGGGCTGACCAGCGGCAACGCGTGGAATCGATCGACCCCGCCAAAGGCGTGCTCACTTTGAGCAAACCATATCATGTTTACGGCTATCGCAAAGGCCAGTGGTTCTATGTCTACAATCTGTTGAGCGAACTGGATCGGCCGGGCGAGTGGTATTTGGATCGTGACAAAGGCGTGCTCTATTTCTGGCCGCCGGCGCCGCTGGATGCGCAGGGGCAGGGACGGCTGGTCCCTGAGCCGCCTAGGCCGCAACAGCAGATACTGGGAGGAGACCTCCCCACCCCAGAACGGCAGAAACGGGGACGAGACGTCCCCGCCCCGGCTCAGAATCAGGCAGTGGTTTCGATTCTCCCACGACTGGTCAACATCCAGAACGCGGCGCATGTGCGGCTGGAAGGGTTCACGTTGGAAGCCGCGTGCGGGTTGGCAAGCGGGCTGGGTGAGTTGCGCAACGCTGCGATAGCCATCAACGAGAGCACGAATGTGGTCGTGGCTGATTGCCAGATCCGCAACTGCGGGAGTTGGGGCGCGATCATCAAAGGCGGATCGAGCAACCAGGTGGTTGGGTGCGACCTTTATCAAACTGGTGACGGCGGGGTTTGGCTCGAAGGCGGCGAGCGGCAGACGCTGACAGCGGGCGGGCATGTGGTGGAGAATTGCGAGATCCACCTTTTCAGTCGCTGGAATTCGGTGTATAACCCGGCGGTGCGTTTGCGGGGCGTGGGCAATCGCGCCGTGCATAACCTGATTCACGACGCGCCGCACATGGCCATCGATTTCGGCGGAAACGACCATGTAATTGAGTACAACGAAATTCATCGTGTGGTGGAGGACTCAAATGATGCGGGGGCGATTTACACCGGGCGCGACTGGAGCATGCGCGGGCATGTGATTCGGTATAATTACCTGCACGATATTCGCGGACGCGGCCAGCGTGGCTGCGTGGGCGTATACCTGGATGATTGCTTCAGTTCGGCAACGGTGTTCGGGAACATTTTTGCTCGCGTTTCGAGCGCAGCTTTTATCGGGGGCGGCCGCGATTGCGTTGTGGCGAACAATTTATTCGTCGATTGCGAGCCGGCATTGCACGTCGATGCGCGTTGTTTGAGCTGGGAAAGCCTGCAGTCGGAATTGCCGAAGAGGCTGAAACAGGTGCCATACCAGGCGCCGCCGTGGAGTGTTCGTTACCCACAGCTTCCGTCGCTCATGTCGGATCAGCCCCTGGCTCCCAAGGGCAACGTGATCGCCACCAATGTCTGCTGGCGAGGCAAATGGGCTGACATCGACAAGGAAGCGGAGCCGTTCTTGCGTATCACGAACAACCTTTTGGGCACGGACCCGGGTTTTGTGCGCGCGGGCGCCGGCACCGAGGCCGGTCAATTTGAACTATCCACGAACTCACCGGTGTGGAAAGTCGGATTCCAACGAATCCCCCTCGAGAGAATTGGGATGCATCGGTAGACAAGAACGAGCGCGCGCTCCGGAATCGAGGCCCGGCAAATTATGGACACCGGACGCGGTAAAAACGTTGGGTAATCGATGCGGGCGCCGGATCGATGAATTGGAATTGGCCAGGTGCGGTCTCGGGGATGGAGCCGAGCACGGTCCAGGCGGACAGGGCCAGCGAAGGATCGGGAGAAGCCAACAGGGTGAGGCTGGCGCCGGGAACATTGGTCAGGGTCAATTGGACTATGGTATTTATTGCCGTCGCCGAAACACGTACCGGAAGCGCGGCCCATTGGACCTCGAACGCGCCAATATCGACGTGAGCTCCGGATAAGCGAGGGAAACCGCGCTGATCCGTGCCAAGACTTACTGGCGGCGCGAGTATTGAGTCGTCACCGGCTTCGAGCGCCGGGCTGCCGGCGAGCAGGGCGCAGGTGGGCGCCGGTCCGC
>CAZUVM010000017.1:0-9949 GCA_964623885.1 uncultured Verrucomicrobiota bacterium | reverse complement strand
GGGCTCGCCAGCCGCCCCCCTGCTCGTTTTAGCTCGCTTCGGATCCAGCAAACAGTTAACCAAAAACAAGAGCCACTGGGTAACACCCTTTTGGCACAACGATACCCCTCCTCGGGTAACAGTTACTTTTGGCGCACGGCGAGGGGGAAGAACCAAGAAAGGAAGCGGACGTTCGCGCTCAACCCGTGCGATGCCGAAACTTGCTTCGTGTACCGGCGCACCGAGGGCAGCTAGTCACCGCATTGACACGCTACAGGCCAAGCTGAACGCGGTAGAACCGCGCGGCGCCTGCGGGGTAGTTTGTGTCAGCGAGAGTCACGGGCGGGGTTGGCGATTGGGCTGTGGTCACCGGTCGCCAATCGGTCAGGTTCGTTGAGGTCAACAACGTGTAGTCGGGCCCTTGCGGACCATTGATCACCAGATCAATTTCCGCGGACTTCGGAATCAGGGAACTCACCACGGGCGGGGAAATGGGATTTACGAAGACGCGGAAACGGTTCGTTGCACTCAGGTTCGGTTGACCGCTGTCCGTAACCTCAGTCTGAATGACATTGGTGGTATTTGCCTGACTCACGAGCGGGCGCCAGGTGAAAACTCCGGTGGCGGAATTGATCGTTGCACCGGCCGGGAAGGTGTTGGCCGAGCCAAAGGCCAAGGTCTGCGGCGGCAAATCAGAATCGCTGGCGGTGTTGGTGATCGCCAAAGTCACGCCCGGATTGACGGTTTGATCGGACACGCCTGCAATCCTCGGCGCAGTGTTTCCCCGCCCGACAAAAGTAACCACGCTCATGGCCGGCAAGGTGTACGTGAACGAGGAATTCGTCAGAGTTACGGCCGTTTGCGGCGCGAGCGAGAGCGCGTCCGAAGTGATCCAGGGTGTCACGGAAGCCGCGGCGAAGTTGGTGAAATTGAAGGTTTGAGTGATATCCGTGGCGGCATTGGTGTTGATCGCAACTACAGCAAATGCGGTGGAGACCGAGTCTTTGTAAGCGCTTATCAAAGCCGAAGGTTGGGATGAGGTTGCGTCGATGCGGTTGAAATTGGGGCGCACAAACCGGCTGAATTGGCCAAAGGTGAACAGACGTTTTGCCGGACCGGCGCTGGTATCCAACAATCCCTGGTTTCCGCTGGCGACCAGCCACCAATAATGGTAGGCGTTGGCCTGGGCCTGAGTCAGGTAAAGGTGGATGCGTTTCGCGACATAAATGCCATTGGCAATGGTGCTGTCGCTGCCGGAAAGCAAGGCAACTTCGGTTTCCCATAGTGCCTTGCCATAGGAGGAAATGGCGGCCGGAACGGATTGGTCTCCCACCGCATTGTTGGCGACGTAATTATGGTTGGCGACGATGGCCACCTGGGCAGCAACGTTCGGATCATTCATTGCCGGCCCGTTCAAATTTCGCGGGTCGGTCCAGTTCTGGCTTTCGGGTAGCATTATTTTAGTGGAACCCACGCCTTTGGCAGCGAGCGCGCCGTAAAGGTTGGTGACGAAATCGTGGAACTGGGCTCCCGTCCACTGGCATGCCTCGTAACTGGTGACGTTTGCATCCGGCTCGTTTTGGATGGAGATGGCGTAGAGGTTGATTCCCTGGCTTTTCATGCTGGCAACATAATTGGCGAGCTGGTTGGCGTAATTCACATTAGTGACGTTATTTCCGCTGCCGAGATAACTGCCGCCGTTGATTCCATTGCCAGTGGCCACACCCGCATCATAAATATCGTTGGTGCTTTTGAAACCGGCGGCCGGCGTCCAGGGCGCGCTCCACACTTTCGCGCCACGGGCTTGAGCCATTTGCATAATGCTTGTTTCTACCGTAGTTGGTGTGTCGGTGGCCGAAGTGGAGTTTGCATAAGCGATGTGATTACGCAGCAAGGAAAGCCCGGCCCCGTTGTACGTGCCGGATAGATAGCTGATATTGTTATTGGTTGAAAACAGCAGGTCGGCTTCGGCGGCGTTCCAACTGCCGTTCCAGGCGGATGAAGCGCCGAACCCGTCAATCCGTTGATGCACGCCAGTCCAATCCACGGTGGAAACGCCATTAATAAGCGAGTTGGTGATGACAGACGCCTGGCTGAGTTGGACGTCATCAATGTAGTACGCGGCGTTCGAGCTGCTGGGAATTTCGGCGTAGAAATTCAGCGCGCTGACGGTGCCTGAAGGATTGTAGGTGTATTGTCCGGAAAGCAGCGTCCAAACGGTTGAAGAGACCGAACCCGATGCAATCGCCGAATAAGATGTTCCGCCCCCGTCGGTTTTTTGCATGGTCAATTGCATCGTCTGACCTCCTCCACTCACCGCCCTAACCCACGCCGAAACATTATATGTCTGGCCTGACTGGAGCACTCCCACAAACGACTGGGCGATGCCCATGTAAGTGGCCGTGCGATTGGTGACCACGGCGGCATAGGCGCCGGAATGGACCTGGCCGGTCTCGGCCGAGATGGTTGGCGAACCAAAGGCAAACCAACCGGAGGTGTCGCCGGTCTCAAAGCCGGGATTCGTCACGAGGTTTTGTGCGGGAGCCGGCGCGGCCTGCAGCATGAATGCGACGAGGACGGTGAGGTAAGCGGCGGGCCATTTAGTTTCGTGAGAGGAACCTGCCATTCTATAATCAAACTGAAGTGAATTACCTTCCTTTGCCGACATGATGAATTGGTTATGAGCCGCTAAGTTTGCAGGTCCATTCTCTATCGAGGCAAATAACTTTTCAACCGGCGATTTGCTATCGGTGAATCGCGCTTTCAGCGCTGGAATGATCTTTGGCGCCTTGACCCCAGCGCGCTGCGCTGGGCTGGTATGAGCGACGCCGTTGGCGTCGGAATCCGGCGAATCTCGGCGTGGTTTGCGAATTCGGGAACCTCCATCCGGCCGGAGACTGGCTGATGCGGCTCATATCCAGGCAGGTAGTCCGAACCAAATAGCTGACCGCCATTGGTTACGTTTTTGGGAATGCGAGCACTTGCAATCCTCCGCAGTCGAGGCAGGTGCCTGATTCAGCAGTAAATTGTGCCAGACAGCGCGGGCAGTAGGATTGGCACGATTCATCCGCGGGCAATGGAGCTTTGAGCAATGCCTCGAAGCCGGCGCCGTTTTTGGTCGTGAATTTCTCGACCGCTTGCAGCAACAACTCGCGCGTGAAGCGTTCGGCATCCTGGGCGACGGGCTCGGTTCGGGGGCAAACAGGCATTGCGGGATGCTTCAGCTCACGCACAACACGGGCAGCGAACTCCAGGAAAACTGGTTCCGGGCAAAAGACCTTTGCGAGAGCCAATGGGTGAAATAGTTCGAACAAAGGCCGTGAAAGCAGATCGCGCGCACGTATGGCCAGCGCCGGATATAGCAGCACCATCAGGGTCTGGCTGAACCGCTCGTCCGCGGCGGACGGATAAAGATGGCGGTGGGCTCGTCGAAAAAAGATCATAATAGAAGCGGTGGTCGCCAATAGCGCGACCATTAACGCTGGCCAGCTCGCGCTCACGCCGAATCGCCAAATGGTCAATGGGGCCAGCCCAAATAGCAAAAGAAACAGCCAATTCGTGAGCGGACGAAGGTGGGCCGTGCTGTTCTCCAGGTCCTCCCAACGTTTCTTGATCGCCTTGATATCGAGGCTATCGGCGACCAGACGCTCGACAGCGCCAGCGCGTTTGGCAACGGGGAGTTGGCGCAGGTCGCTAATCACCTTGCGTAGGCGAAGGGCATTTGCCGTCGAACCGGCGATTAAAAAGAGTTCGCCATTGATGAGCACCTTTCTTCCATGGGCCCTTGCGGTTTCAATCTGTTCAAACAGGAATACGCGACCGGTTTGCGGCGGTCTGCCGCCGGGATTTACCCAAGACGCGACATACGCAAACACTGCCTGCGAAGAGATTGAGAACGGCAGTTGCGCGCCGAGCAGGATGTTTCCCAGGGGCGGCAGCGGAGGCGCAAAAACAAATCCGCCCCGCTGATTCCCCAAGGTACTTCCCGGGTCCGCCGGGTGCCACTTTCGCCGCAACCAGGTGCGGAAAGCCACCGACCCGCGACGCACCCAACAGGCACATTCCCACAGGTACAGCGCCACGAGAACGATGTAGAGCAGCTGCAGGTCAGTCATGGGGTATGGTGATATGGGTTTTGGCGAACCCGTGGTTCGGGCCCAGCACATAATTGCACCGACCGGTTGCGCTGCGGGCCGGGACGTCCCGCGCTCCGGCCCAGCAAACTGCCGCCTTTCAAGCTCCGGTCTTTAGGGGCTCGTTTGGGAGTCTCCGCGTCCGGTTATCCGCGCAAACAATTTTTTGAAAAAGGCCACTACCGCCACGAAGGCGACGATGATTAGCTTGAAACCTTTCTTAAACAATACCGCCAGCCAGGCAAAAGCGCCCAGCTTTGCCGCGCCGACGGCTGCGCCGCCGACGACTAGAGCAGCCAGTCCATATTTGGCAACTTTATCACCCGGCCGATACTCGGCATAAGTTTCGCCGGTTTGGAAAGTGTAACCGGTTAGCAGGTTGCGGAATGCCGGCATAGTTTTGGGCAAGTCGTCGGGTTCGGTGATCAGCACTACTTCCATGACGCCTTTGCGGCCAAGCAGGCGCGTGTTGTAGTTCAATAACGCCTGGCCGTCCACCATGCCACGGATTGCCCACTCCAGATTATGCGTTGCCGGGTCGTATTTCGGCGGAATGTCCCATCCAATCACCTGGATGGGTGAGTTGCCGTTTTTTTCGCGTTCTTTGTTGGCCATGGCGGTGCCCTTTTTGATGGAATCCAGCAACTTGTCGGCATCGAGTTCTTTGTCGTCGTCCTTCACATACCCAATATTCGAGAATTTGAAGATGACGGACCAATGCTCGTTGGTAGGAGTTAGGCAGCCCAGTTCCCGGCCACTCACCGGCTCACCTTCGGCTCTCAGGAGCGCCTGATAATCCTTTCCGTTTATGAAGATGTAATTGAGCGGCACATCTACATCCGCGATGCTGCCCAGGTGAGCCTTGGCCGGGCCTTTTACAACATTCAGCTTGGGTTTTGCTTCTTGGCTGTAGAGCGCCGAAGCAAGCAGCAAGAGGGATAGAAGCAACAATAGTTTTGGGCGTTGCATAGATATATTCTGATTTCGGTGCGGGTTGCTGCTGTCACGGAGCAACCTGGATTCAAACCGTCTTGGCTGAGATAGCAAGACTTAAGCCAGTTGACAACCGGTATTGCTGCGCCAGCCAGACACCATTTGACCCAATGCCACTCATACGCAGGTGCTTAAGCATTAAACAATTGAACACGAGGTTCATGAATTACATGGATCGAAAGAAGCGTAGCTCCCATTTCTATGCTGAAGCCCAGAGCAAGGCGGGTTTTACCCTATGGACGGACACGGGTTGCGCGTTGATGTTCCCGCCACTTCCCTCGGAGGTATCGGGCGATCGCCCGGGGCAGCGAACTCCCCACACTAACGCTGCTCTCTTTTGTACTGAACAGTCTGAATTGAGATGCCTTGGTGGAATCATTTATGCGCTTGCGGTGCGCCGCTTGCCCGTTAGAGTCGCTAATACATTATGGCCTGGTATTACGCGTTAAATAACGAGCAGAAGGGGCCGGTCGAGCAGGTGGAATTCGACGCGCTGCTGCAGCAAGGTACCATCAACAATAGCACGCTTGTCTGGCGTGAAGGCATGGCGACCTGGCTGCCATACGGCCAGACCGTCAACCCCGTTTCTGCGGGAGAGGCAACGAACGCGCCCTCGGCGATTGCGGGGAGCATTATTTGTGGCGAATGTGGCCGGGCGTTTGCAGCGGATCAGGTAATCAAGATTGGCAACCGCTACATTTGCGCAGCGTGCAAGCCGACAGTGGTGCAAAAGATGCGCGAGGGTGTAGTAAGTGACACCGAATACGAGCGGATTCGCAAGGAACACATCAAGCATGAGGCTTCGGTGAAGTCGGTTGGATTGCTTTATTTCCTCGGTGCGGCGGTATTAGCGCTGGTGGGCGGTGTTGGCTTGTTCGCGCCATTGGGCGCATCAAACCGAGGGGAACTTTCGATGACGGCAGTTGGGATGATGTTTATCGCAGTGGCCGGGGTGCAGGTTTGGGCCGGCTTCGGATTGCGACAGCTCAAATCCTGGGCGCGCATTCCTGCAGGGATTTTGTCCGGACTGGGGTTGTTAGCGTTTCCACTGGGGACGCTAATCAACGGCTATATTCTGTACCTGCTGTTCTGCAAGAAGGGGACCATGGTGTTTTCGGAACAGTATCAGCAAGTCATCGCGGAAACGCCGCACATAAAATATCGAACGTCGATCGTGGTGTGGGTGCTTTTGGGACTCCTGGTCGTGCTGCTGGCGATCATAATGTTCGCGGTGATAACCGCTGGCCGTCGTTGATGATCGTATCCCGATCCACAGACTTAGCGGCCGGAAAAAATCGAGCCGACCATTCACATGGTCGGCCCAAAGAGAAGTCCAGCTCGGCTTTGATTAGGCGCGTGCGGCGGGTTTGCCTTTGGCCGAATCGAGGATGGTGGCGACAATATTCGCCGGCACTGGTTCGAACCGAAACGGCTCCATGGAATAAGCGGCCCGGCCTTTGGAGAGCGAGCGAATCGCCGTGGCGTAACCGAACATTTCGGCCAGCGGTACTTCGGCGCTGAGTACCGTCGAGCTGTCTTTGGCTTCGATGTTGACGATTTTTCCGCGGCGGCGGTTGACGTCGCCGAGCAGGTCGCCCTGGTATTCCTCGGGTGTGGTGACCTCGACCTTCATGATCGGCTCCAACAGAATCGGGTTCGCCTTTTTGGCGGCGTCTTTGAGCGCAAAGATCCCGGCCATCTTGAACGCCAATTCGCTCGAGTCGACCTCGTGGAACGTGCCGTCAACAACCTCGACTTTGACATCGACCACCGGGTACCCAGCCAGCACGCCACCCTTGATCGCCTCTTCGACGCCGTCGATGACCGCCGGGATGTATTCCTTCGGAATCGCGCCACCGACGATCTTGTTTTCGATTTCCACGCCCTTGCCCCGTTCGTTGGGAGCGAGAGTGATCATCGCATGACCGTATTGGCCGCGGCCGCCGGACTGGCGGATGAACTTGCCTTCACCTTCAGCGCCTTTGGTCACTGTCTCGCGGTAAGCAATCTGCGGCGCACCGGCGTTGGCGGTGACTTTGAACTCGCGGAACAGGCGGTCGCGAATAATTTCCAGGTGCAGTTCGCCCATGCCGGCAATGATGAGCTGACCCGTTTCCTCGTTGGTGAAGCAACGGAAGGTCGGGTCTTCTTCGGCCAATCGCTGCAAGCCTTCGCTCATTTTCTCGCGGTCGGCCTTGGTCTTGGGCTCGACGGCCATCGAGATGACCGGTTCCGGGAACGTGGGCGGTTCGAGCATAATCTCGAAATCCTCGTCACAGAGCGTATCGCCGGTGGTGATATTTCTGATGCCCACCAATGCGGCGATGTCGCCGGCATAAGTGGTTTCCACGTCGATACGTTTGTCGGCCTGGATCATCAGCACGCGGCTGACGCGCTCGCGTTTGCGCGTGCGCGGATTGTAGATAACGTCGCCTTTTTTGAGCTGACCGCTGTAGACGCGGAAGAACACCAGCTTGCCGACATACGGATCGGTCCACAGCTTGAACGCCAGCGAGCAGAACTTGCCGTTGTCGTTCGAGGGAACTTCGACCTGCTGTGTGGAATCAGGGACGATGCCGACCGCGGGGGGGATATCCAGCGGAGAGGGCAGGTAATCCACAACGGCATCGACGAGCGGTTGCACGCCGCGTTTCTTGAACGCCGAGCCGCACAACACTGGAATCAGCTCGATTTTGCAGGTGAGCCGGCGAATGGCAGGCTTGAGTTCCTTCGGTGTTATCGGTTTATTCTCGATGACCATTTCAGCAATCTGGTCGTCCTTGTTGGAGACCGCGTCGATGAGCTCCGCCAGGGCGGCCTGGGCGGCATCCTTCAAATCCGCTGGAATGTCGGTAACCTCATATTTGAGCCCAACTTCATCGTTCGGGTCGTAAACGATGGCCTTTTGGTTCACGACATCGATCACACCGTTGAAGTTGTCTTCTTTGCCAATGGGCAGGAAAATCGGGTAGGCATACGCGCCGAGCTTCTTGCGCATGTCGTTCAGCGCGTTATCAAAATTCGCGCCGGTGCGGTCCATCTTGTTCACGAACGCCACGCGCGGCACTTTGTACTTGGTAGCCTGGCGCCAGACCGTTTCGGACTGAGGCTGAACACCGGCGACGCCGCAGAACACGGCAACGGCGCCGTCCAGCACGCGCATGGAGCGCTCGACCTCGGCCGTGAAATCGACGTGGCCTGGGGTGTCGATAATGTTAATCCGGTGCGGAACCCCCTGGTACGATTTGAAGGTGCCGTCTTCTTTTTGGGTCCAGTAACAGGTCGTGGCCGCGGAGGTGATGGTAATGCCGCGCTCGCGTTCCTGCTCCATCCAGTCGGTCACGGTATTGCCGTCATCGACATCGCCCATTTTGTGGATGAGCCCGGTGTAAAACAGGATGCGCTCGGTGGTGGTCGTCTTGCCGGCGTCGATATGGGCGGCGATGCCGATGTTGCGCGTGCGCTCCATCGGGTAAGGCCGGTTCGGCGAGTTCGGCGAGCCAGCGGCCGCCGCCTTATTTTTTTCCAATACTGCTTCCATCTTATACTCCACTTAAATTGATTTTAACTGTCGATCCTGGGAATGAAAACGCCCCGAGAACCTCTCAGCCTCCGGGGCGTCGTTGCAAACTATATACTACCAGCGGAAATGAGCAAAAGCCTTGTTGGCCTGGGCCATTTTATGCACCTCGTCGCGCTTGCGAATCGCGTTACCCTGGCCCTGGTAAGCGTCCATGATCTCGGAGGCCAGGGCTTCCTTCATGGGAATGCCCTTGCGCGCATCGGCAAAGTCCACCAGCCAGCGCAACGCTAACGCAAACTGCCGGTCGGCCGGGACTTCCAGCGGCACCTGATAAGTGGCCCCGCCCACGCGCCGTGCCTTCACTTCGAGGCGGGGTTTGGCGTTGTCCACCGCCCGCTGGAGGATATCGAGCGGGTTGGTGGCCGGGTTCTTTTCTGCGATTTGGTCGAAGGCGCCGTACACGATACGCTGGGCCACGGTTTTCTTTCCGCACAGCATGACGGTGTTCACCAGCCGCGAGACGAGCGTGCTGTTGAACTTAGCGTCTTTAATGATGGGCCGCTTGGTGGCCTGACGACGTCGAGACATTTGCGAGTTACAAGGTTAAATCGTTACAGGGTTGAGAAACGTAGTGCGTGATCGGCATGGTTAGGCGGCGGGCGCAGCGGCAGCGGGAGCGGCTGCTGCGGCGGCGGGTTTGGCGCCTTCTTTCGGGCGCTTAACGCCGTACTTGGAACGGCTGACGCGGCGCTTTTCGACGCCGGCGGCATCCAAGGTGCCGCGCACAATATGATATCGCACTCCGGGCAGGTCCTTAACACGACCGCCGCGCACGAGAACAATTGAGTGCTCCTGCAAATTGTGGCCCTCGTCAGGAATGTAAGCAATCACCTCATAGCCGTTCGTCAAGCGCACCTTGGCGACTTTCCGCATGGCCGAGTTGGGTTTCTTGGGTGTGCGCGTCATTACCTGGATGCAAACACCGCGCCGAAACGGCGAGTTATCCAAGGCGGGCGACTTGGACTTGTGCTTGAGCTTATTGCGCCCTTTACGCACTAGTTGATTAATTGTCGGCATTTTCGTGTAAAAAAGCTGCCGTTCTGCCCGACGGGGCAAACGGAACGCGGAATATAGCAAACGAAATTCCAGTTGCAACTACTTATTTGCAGGAGTCACAACCTCGAATTGCGCCAAAAGTATTGTTACCCGGGAGGGGGTTGAAAGAGCGGTAAAACGATACGTTGTGCCAAAAGTCGGGTTACCCTGGCCGGAATGGATAAAAACATGAGTCAGTCGACCCGAATTGAAGTTTTGGAGAAGT
>CAZUVM010000016.1:0-27354 GCA_964623885.1 uncultured Verrucomicrobiota bacterium | reverse complement strand
TCCGTCGTCGGTTACCACGTTTACCGTGGGGCTGCAGATGGCACGTTTACGCGGCTTACCACCTCGCCGATCAACACCACCAGTTTCACCGACACTGCGCCGGCCGGCGCAACTAATTACATGGTCCGTTCCGTGAAGCTCGAAGTTTCTGGCAGCGGATCATACTACAACCCCAGCGTTGGCGCATTTCTGACTCCAGTGGGCGGTCCTAGCGGAATTGTTTCCAACCCCGGCGGCACGGGTTCAAACACGAATAGCACCTCAACGAATAATCCCACAGGAACCAACAGCGGTTCGTCCACGAACACGGCTGCCATGACCACCTGGGTCGATGATGCGTTACCGACCGGTGCCGTCCCGGGCGCCGATGGCGGCGACTCGTGGAACTGGGTCAGCAGCAATCCAACGCCGTTCTCGGGCAGCCTGGCCAATCAATCCAGCCTCAGTGCTGGTTTACACCAGCACTATTTCAGTGCTGCCGGCCAGACGTTGACCATTAACAGCGGCGACGTCCTTTACGCTTACGTCTATCTCGATCCGAATAATCCGCCCAGCGAGATCATGCTGCAGTGGAACAACGGTTCCTGGGAACACCGCGCCGCCTGGGGAGCCAACAACATCAGCTACGGCACCATCGGCACGCCCAGCCATGTCTACATGGGCTCGCTGCCGGCTTTAGGCCAATGGGTGTTGCTCCAGGTCCCGGCCAGCCAGCTCGGCCTCGAGGGTTCGACCATCTCGGGCATGGCGTTCAGCCAATACGATGGCCGCGCAACCTGGGATAAGGCCGGCAAAGCTACCGCGCTCATTACCGGTAACGGCGGAAACAATTCCGGCGGATCCAGCACTAATTCTGCAAGCTCGGGCTCAACCAACTCAAGCGGCACGGTGAGCCTCAGCAACCCGGTGGCTTGGGTCGATGACGCGCTGCCCACGGGTGCGATCTCCGGCATTGATGGCAACGACGATTGGACTTGGGTGAGCAGCAATCCTACTCCATTCTCCGGCAGCCTCGCCAATCAATCGATGGTCAGCGCGGGCTTGCACCAGCACTACTTCACTTCCGCAACACAGACCTTGAGCGTGAACTCAGGGGACGTGCTTTATGCCTATGTGTATCTCGACCCGGCCAATCTCCCAAGCGAGGTAATGCTCCAATGGTTTAACGGCTCGTGGGAACATCGCGCCTACTGGGGTGCCAACTCGATTGGTTACGGCACCGCCAGTACCGCCGGTCGTGTATATATGGGGCCCTTGCCCGCTGCTGGCCAATGGGTGCTGCTCCAGGTCCCGGCTAATGCAGTCGGGCTCGGCGGAACATCCGTTAGTGGCATGTCTTTTACACTGGCCGACGGCCGCGCTACTTGGGACTACGCGGGCAAAGCTTCCGCCGTTGTAACCAACAGCGGCGGCTCGCCAATCACTTCCACCAACTCGGCTGGTTCTTCCACCAATACGGTCAGCGCCGGGAATACTAATTCCTCGCCGGCGGTTACGGTTCAAAGCTGGGTCGACGATGCGTTACCGGCAGGAGCTGTCCCCGGCAGCGATGGGGGTGATGCCTGGACTTGGGTAGGCAGCAATCCAACACCCTACTCGGGAAGCCTCGCCAATCAGTCCACTATCAGTGGCGGCCTGCATCAGCACTATTTCACCTCTGCGACGCAGACGCTCACCGTCAATACGGGCGACGTACTCTGTGCTTACGTCTATCTCGACCCTGCGAATCTCCCCAGCGAGATCATGCTTCAGTGGAACAATGGTTCCTGGGAGCACCGCGCCTATTGGGGACAAAACAACATCAATTACGGTCTGGGTGGCACGCCGCGCCTTGTGAATATGGGTGCCCTGCCTGCAGCAGGCCAATGGGTGCTCCTTCAGGTGCCCGCCAGCCAGCTTGGCCTGGAGGGTTCCACTCTCACCGGTATGGCCTTCAGCCAATATGGCGGTCGTGCTACCTGGGATGATGCCGGCAAAGCAACGGCATTGATAACCAGCAGTGGCGGCTCGACTGTGACATCCACTAACTTCAACGATACGAGCACTAACTCGATTGCCTCTACCAACTCAGTCAGCCTCAGCAACCCGGTTGCCTGGGTCGATGATGCGCTGCCTGCCGGTGCGACGCCGGGCACAGACGGCAACGATGTTTGGAATTGGGTGAGCAGTAATCCCGCGCCGTTCTCGGGCAGCCTCGCCAATCAGTCTGCGATTTCGGCGGGCTTGCACCAGCATTACTTCACCGGCGCCACGCAGACCCTCGGCGTAAATGCGGGTGATGTTCTGTTCGCTTACGTCTACCTCGATCCGGCCAATCTCCCGAGCGAGATCATGCTCCAGTGGAACGACGGCACATGGCAGCATCGCGCCTATTGGGGCACCAACAGTATTAATTACGGCACTCCCGGCACACCGGGACAGGTCTACATGGGACCTCTGCCCTCCGCAGGCCAATGGGTACTTCTCCAGGTTCCGGCTACTCAGGTCGGCCTGGCCGGCTCAACTCTCAATGGTTTGGCCTTCAGTCAGTTTGATGGCCGTGCCACCTGGGATTATGCCGGAAAAGCTTCGGCTGTCGTGACCAACAGTGGTTTCCCAATCACTTCGACTAACGGCACCGGCACAGGCACGAATATTGTCGGCAGTGGTTCGAACACCAATTCGACCGGTTCCAATACCAACATCGTGGGTGGAGGCTCCAATACGAACCTTGTGGGCGGCGGATCCAACACCAACCTGGCGGGAACCAATATCGTTTCCGCAATCACCAATTCCATTCCGAACGTCAGTTCCATCGACTACGTTACGCCGCAGTTGCCCAAGGTCGGCGATACCGCCCTCCACATTCTCACACCGACACTGCTCGAGTTGAAGCTGATCAACACAAAGCAGCCGGACCCGGCCTCGGTGACCAGCTGGAACTTCGTCAATTCCGGCACGCTTACTGCGCCGTCCGCCAGCCAATTCGTCGTTACGGCCAATGGCCAACCGGTCGCCGTGAGCGCCGTTGGTTTCAAACGCCGTCCGCTCTACGCGCCGATGGCCGGTTATGACCTGCGCATCGAGAACTCGCTCTATCTGCAGCTCGCTGCGCCGATCTCCAACAATCAGCTCATCCAGGTAGCCAATCCCGATGGCACACTCTGGTCATCTACGGCGAATTACAGTGCCAAGGTGGATCCTCTCCGCTACAGCCCGGCCATCCACGTCAACCAGGAGGGCTACATGCCTAATTATTCAAAGAAGGCAATGATCGGTTATTACTTGGGCAGCATGGGTGAAATGACCTTCCCGAACTCTTCCGGGTTCACCATCGTCGACGCGAATACCGGTAACCAGGTGTTCCAGGGCCAACTCTCTCAGCGGCCCGACGTCGGTTGGACGTATACACCAACACCTTATCAGCAGGTTTACGAAGCGGATTTCACTGCGTTCAACACGCCCGGCGAGTATCGCCTCGTCGTTCCCGGTATGGGCGGTTCGTTGCCGTTCCTAATCCATGACGGCATTGCCATGTCCTTCGCTCGCGCGTATGCGCTCGGCTTATATCACCAGCGCTGCGGCACCAACACAGCGCTGCCGTACACCCGCTTCACGCACGATATCTGCCATGCGGCCCCCGCAACTGTCCCCGCAACAACCAGCGCATATCCGTTTACCTGGACCACGGTGTCCAATTACGCCCATTCGCTCAACGCGAACAATCCGTCCCAAATCGCTCCCGCATTGGATAGCCCGTCGACGGCGCTGTTCCCCTTTATCAACCAGGGGCCAATCAACGTCTCAGGTGGGCACCATGATGCCGGCGATTACAGCAAGTACACGATTAACAGCGCCAGCCTCATCCATTACCTGATGTTCGCCGTGGATTCCTTGCCCGGCGTCGCGAGCCTCGACAACCTCGGCATTCCTGAGAGCGGCGATGGCATCAGTGACATCATGCAGGAAGCCAAGTGGGAAGCCGATTTCCTGGCCAAAATGCAGGACGCGGACGGCGGTTTCTACTTCCTCGTCTATCCGCAGAACCGCGAATACGAGGACAACGTCACCCCGGATCACGGTGACCCGCAAGTGGTCTGGCCGAAGACCACTTCGGTGACCGCGGCATCGGTAGCGGCTTTGGCCCAATGCGCCAGCTCGCCGCTCTTTAAGCAAACCTATCCCGCGGCGGCCGCTCTGTATTTGCAAAAGGCCAAGCTTGGCTGGCAGTTCCTACTCAACGCCGTTGCCAAATACGGCAAGAATGGCGCCTACCAGAAAATCACCCATTACGGCGACAATTTTGCCGACAACGATGAGCTGGCCTGGGCGGCTTGCCAGATGTTCCTGGCCACTGGCGACACGAACGCTCACCAGTTGCTGCTCTCGTGGTTTGATCCGTCGGATCCTTCCACCTGGCGCTGGGGTTGGTGGCATATGTCCGAATGCTATGGTCACACGATTCGGAGCTACGCCTTCGCCGTGCAGACCGGCCGGGCGACCAGCAACCAGCTCAACGCCACGTTCCTCGGCAAGTGCCAGGCGCAGATCGCTGCGGCTGCCAATGATGTCATGAACTTCTCGCAGCAGAGCGCCTACGGGACCGCGTTCCAGACTGACGCCAAGACCGTCCAAAGCGCCGGTTGGTATTTCTCCGCCGACCAGGCGTTCGACCTGGCGGTTGCCTACCAGCTCAATCCCAATCCGGCCTACATGACCGCCATGGTCGAGAACATGAACTATGAAGGCGGCTGTAACCCGGTGAACATGTGTTATATCACCGGTGTGGGCTGGCGACGCCAGCGCGACATTGTCAGCGGTTGGGCCCTCAATGATACCCGCGTGCTGCCGCCATCGGGCATTCCGGTAGGCAACGTCCAGACAGGGTTTAACTATCTCTGGGACTACGCCGGCGAATTGGAAGGACTGTGTTTCCCATCTGACGGTGCGACCACCGCACCGTATCCTTTCTATGACCGGTGGGGCGATAGCTGGAACGTGACTACCGAAATGGTAGTGCTCAACCAGGCCCGCGGACTGGGGATGCTCGCCTTCCTGGCTGCTCAAGGGGCTTATAAGACCCAAAACTGGACCGCTCCGGCGAACGCCTCAATTAACGTGCCGACCACCGTTGCACCGCTTGGCAGCAACATCAGCCTTACGCTCTCGGTGCCAGGTCTGGACCTGACTGGCGCGCGTATCACCTGGGAAGGCAGTGGCCAGGAACCAAACTTCGGATCCACCTTCAACTTCACGCCTACTTCCAGCGGGACGCAGGTGATTGAAGCTGAAGCGGAGCTGCCGGACGGTCGGCGCGCATTCGCACATGCTACCTTCACGGCCAACTCGCCGAATGTGGTGTGGGTGGATGATGCCTTGCCGGCCGGAGCTGTCAGCGGGGCCGACGGGGGTGATTCGTGGAATTGGGTAAACAGCAGTCCCGCGCCTTTCTCGGGCACACTGGCAAGCCAATCGGCCATTGCCGCCGGCGAACATCAGCACTATTTCACCAGTGCAACCGCCACGCTGGCGGTCGGAACAGGCGACGTGCTCTACGCCTATGTCTATCTGGACCCGGCCAATACGCCTTCGGAAATCATGTTGCAGTGGAATGACGGCAACGGTTGGGAACACCGGGCTTACTGGGGCGCCAACAACCTCGGCTATGGCCTGACCGGCACCGCCGGCCGCGTATACATGGGCGCTTTGCCCGCCGCGGGGCAATGGGTGCAACTAAAGGTCCCTGCCAACCTCGTAGGCCTCGAAGGCGCTACCGTTAGCGGCATGGCCTTCACCCTCTATGGCGGACGCGCCACCTGGGACACCGCAGGGCGCCTCAGCCCTAGCAGCAGCACCGGCGACCCAACCGGCACGATTACCACCACTATCGTGCCGACCATCAAGCTAACCTCGGCTGGGCCAATGTTGACCTGGCCGAGCGTTTCCGGCACAAGCTACAAGATCTATTACAAGACCAGCTTGAGTTCTAACACGTGGACCGCCGGCCCGCAGCTAACTGCTACGGGGACAACTACCTCCTGGATAGATACCAGCGCGCCCACCGGCGGGCAGCGCTTTTTTGTCGTCACCCAACTTAATTGATTGATGCTTCACATTAAGTTGGTTGGCTATTTGCAATGTCGTTGCGCCCTAAGCCTGTTTTCTGAGGCACTTAGGTAACCCAATGCTACCTTTTTAAGCCGCATTTACTACTTGCCAGCCGCGCTGGAATCGGTAAAAGGGGTGAGCAAATGGTCCGTTGGCCCCAAACTCTCTAAATATGATTTACCGCGACAAGACGCCGGTCGTCGCCGACGATTCGGCAGAGCAACTCGAGGTCTATCCGGTGCCCCGTCAGGCCGGCACTCGAGAGATTAACCATCGGTCAGTTCGCCTCAAAACCACGCCTCCGTCCAAAACTCCTTCTTTATTTGACAAGGTCAAAGCTTTCAAAAACGCGGCTCAAATCCGCGCGCTTGGCCTTTACCCCTATTTCCGGACCATTTCGTCCGCCCAGGACACGGAAGTCATTATCGAAGGAAAAAAAGTTCTCATGCTCGGGTCCAATAGCTACCTGGGCCTGACGAATCATCCAAAAATCAAGGAAGCTGCCCGTGCAGCGGTCGAAAAATACGGGACCGGATGCGCTGGATCCCGATTCCTGAATGGCAGCTTGGACATACATCTTGAGCTTGAGGCCGCTCTGGGGCGCTTGGTTAACAAACAAGCGGTTCTGCTCTACAGCACGGGGTTTCAGGTCAATCTAGGGGTCATCAGCGCTTTGGTCGGCAAGGGTGAATACGTCATCGGCGACAAGAGCAACCATGCCAGCATCGTCGAGGGCTGTCTGCTGGCTCAGGGCAAATTCCTTCGCTTTGCCCACCGAAACATGGCCGCTCTCGAAAGCCGCCTGGAACAGCTCGAACCCGAAGCCGGCAAGATGATTGTCGTCGACGGCGTGTTCAGCATGGAAGGCGACATTATCCAGTTGCCGGAGCTTTCCCGCATCGCCACCAAGCATCGCGCGGCACTGATGATTGACGACGCCCATGCTATTGGGGTTATTGGTGACCGCGGCGCCGGTACCGCCGCCCATTTTGGACTCACCGATCAGGTTCATCTGATCATGGGCACGTTTAGTAAATCACTGGCCAGCCTTGGCGGGTTCATCGCTTCTGATTTTGAGACGATAGATTATCTCAAACACCATTCCCGTGCTTTGATTTTCAGCGCCAGCATGAGCCCCGCGAACGCCGCAGCTGTGCTCGCCGCTCTGCAAATCATGACTCACGAGCCCGAGCGCATTGCTCAGCTTTGGCGTAACACCGAACGAATGAAACAGGGTTTGATTCGCCTCGGCTTCGATCTCGGCGAGTCGCAGACGCCCATTCTGCCGGTCTATTGCCGCAGCCTGATGATGGCGTTTAAGCTCTGCAAGCGCCTACAGGAAGAAGGCGTATTTGTTAATCCAGTAGTTTCCCCGGCCGTCGCGCCCGGCTGCGAACTTATCCGCATTAGTTTGATGGCCACCCATACCGACCAGCATATCGATTTCGCCCTCGATAAACTTGGCAAAGTGGGGAAGGAATTGGCCTTGATTTGAGTTCCTCCCGTTGAAGGTACTTTTAACCGGAGCTTCGGGTTTTGTGGGCAGCCACATCCTCGATGCGCTGCGTGCCCAAGCGCTGGATACCGCGGTGCTCCTCCGCCCCACGAGCGACAAACGCTTCCTTTCCTCCCATCTACCGCAGTTGGAGGTCCGCAACGGCTCTATTACAGAACCTGCCAGCCTCTCTTCCGCCTTGCAGGGCATTACTCACGTGGTCCATTGCGCCGGTTGCACGCGAGCGCGGCAGGAATCCGATTTTGACACCATCAACCACCTCGGCACTCACAACCTGGTGGAAGCCGTTAATGCGCAGAACAACATCGAGCGATTTCTGCACATTTCCAGCCTTGCCGTTGCCGGCCCGGCAACGCTCGCCCGTCCGGCTCGCGAAGATGATCCGCCCAACCCGATCTCCACCTATGGCAAAAGCAAGTTGGCGGCGGAAACCGTGGTGCGGCAACAATGCCGCTGTCCCTATACAATCGTTCGACCGCCTGCCGTTTATGGACCACGGGATTACGCATTCCTCCCGATGTTCATCGCTGTACAACGTCATGTCCTGCCAAGCCCCAGCCGCACTCAATCGCTCAGCCTGGTATTCGTCAAAGATTTGGCCCAGGCTGTCGCGGTTTGTTTACAGCACCCGGCTGCGGTCGGACGCACCTATTTTGCCGCGGGCTCTGAAGCCGTCACTGCCCGCGACCTGGCCGGCGAGATTGCGCGCCAAATGGGGCGATGGACCGTGCCCTTGCCGCTGCCCCCTCTTTTGCTTTGGCCCATTTGCTTCGGCCAGGAAGTGATCTCGCGAATAACTGGCCGAGCGATGCTTTTGAACCTGCAGAAGTATGCCGAAATCCGCGCTCCCGGTTGGGTGTGCGATTCGTCGCGCTTGCTTCAGGAAACCGGGTTTGCCTGCAGCCTTTCAATCAAAGCAGGCGTTGCCGAAACCCTCGCCTGGTATCGTCAGCAAGGCGATTTGGCCCCGACTTGATTCGCTCGGAGCGCTTGTAGCGCCTGGGCGTAGCAGATGCATCTGTCCGGAGCGCGGGACGTCCCGGCCCGCAGCGTAATTGGCACCGAGACGTAATCAGGAAGCCTCTAAGGAGCGATGCGTTTGTCTTCGGGGAGTGCGCCCGCCTCGGGCGCTGCCAACCGGCGCCCTCGCCGGTTGGCTCGTATGGGCCCAAGCTCACCGGATTACCAAATAAGGAGCAGACATGGCACAGCGGCAATGCGGTTGGCGAGGGCGCCAACCGGTGCGCCCGAGGCGGGCGCGCTCCCTTCCATTGAAGCCGTTGTGACTAAGCCCTGGATGTTTCGAGGCTGCTGTGGGCCGGGACGTCCTGTGCGTTGCCTCGATTTCGCTGGACAACCTGCACGTAACCCTTTGAAATTCCGTATGGCTCGAGAGTCTGCCGGCGTGGTTCCATCCGCCATCCCAGCCAAGGATCGTCCCACTTACATCCTTGGCGTCTCGGCCTTCTACCACGACAGCGCCGCATGCATTATCCGGGACGGCCAAATCCTGGCGGCTGCCCAGGAAGAACGCTTCACGCGCAAGAAACACGACGCATCGTTCCCCCGCGAGGCGGTCGATTTCTGCCTGCGCCACGCCGGTGTGAAGGTCAATGACCTTGCGTTGGTCGCCTTTTACGAAAAGCCGTTTCTGAAATTCGATCGCATCCTGCATAGTTACCTGGCTTATGCTCCCTCAGGGTTGCGCTCGTTTTTGATGGCGATCCCGCTCTGGATCCGGGAGCGGATCTGGATGAAGGATTTAATCCAGAAAGAACTTGGGTTCGAAGGCAGAATCCTGTTTCCGGAACATCACGAATCCCACGCCGGATCAGCCTTTTTTCCGTCGCCATTTCCTGAGGCCGCCTTCCTGACAGTGGACGGGGTAGGGGAGTGGACCACGACAAGCTTCGGGGTGGGCCGTGGCAATGGAGTGAAGATGCTAGGCGAATTGCATTTTCCCCATTCGCTGGGGCTGCTCTATTCTGCCTTCACCTACGTCACCGGTTTCAAGGTAAATTCAGGAGAATACAAGCTCATGGGTTTGGCGCCCTATGGCGAACCCAAGTACGTGGATCTTATTTTACGCGAATTGGTGGATTTGAAACCGGATGGTTCGTTCCGGCTCAACCTGAAATACTTCAATTACGGCGTGGGCCTCACCATGACCAATAGCCGATTCGATCGGCTTTTCGGCGGCCCGCCGCGCAAACCTGAGTCGCGCCTCACGCAACGCGACATGGACCTGGCGCGCTCGATTCAGGACGTCACCGAGGAGATTATGTTCCGCATGGCGCGTCACGTGCGGCAGCAGACCGGTTTGAAAAATCTCTGCCTGGCCGGCGGCGTGGCTCTCAATTGCGTGGCCAACGGACGCATCCTGCGCGAAGGCATTTTCGAGAATATCTGGATTCAGCCGGCCGCAGGCGATGCCGGCGGCGCGCTGGGCGCCGCGTTATGTGCGTGGCACCATTATCTGGATCGGCCACGCGTTGCCGATGGCCACAATGATGTTCAGCATGGCTCGTATCTGGGTCCCGAGTTTTCACGGGAGGAGATCTCGCAGTTCCTGCGGGAACGCAACGTGCCGTTTACCGAACTTAGCGACGCTGCCATCCCGGAGCGCGTCGCCGATCTGATCAAAGCGGAAAAGGTTATTGGTTGGTTTGAAGGTCGGATGGAATTCGGCCCTCGCGCCCTGGGCGCCCGCTCGATTATCGGTGATGCCCGTTCGCCCAAAATGCAGGAGGTGATGAATCTCAAAATCAAGTTCCGCGAAAGCTTCCGCCCGTTTGCGCCGAGCATCTTGCGCGAGCGCGTCTCCGAATATTTCGACTTGGATTATGAGAGTCCGTATATGCTGCTGGTCGCCCCGGTTGCTAAAGAGCAGCGTCGGGAATTGAGCGCCGACGAGCAGAAACGGTTTGGCCTGGAAAAATTGCTGACGGTTCGCTCCAGTATCCCGGCGGTTACACACGTCGATTATTCCGCTCGAGTCCAGACCGTAACCGAAGAGCATCACCCGCTGTATTACAGGATGATTCGAACATTCGCCCAGAAATACGGTTGCCCGGTCATCATCAACACCTCGTTCAATGTCCGCGGCGAACCAATCGTGTGCAAGCCAGAGCACGCGTATCTTTGTTTCATGCGCACAAACATGGACTATTTAATTATGGGCAATTTCCTGCTCGAAAAAACGGAACAGAAGCCGCTCGATAAAGACGTGGATTGGTTGAAGGAATTCGAATTGGACTGATGGCAATTCTCGACGAAATCAAGCAACTGAAAACCGGCCCGCGCGAGCTCCGCAAGTTCGGCTTGCTCGTGGGCGGCGTGTGTGCGGCGCTTGGCCTGCTGTATTTGTTGCGCGGCAAGCACATTTATCCCTGGTTTTTGTATCCCGGCTTGGTCTTGCTCGTGTTCGGCGCCGCGTTGCCCAAGGCGTTAAAACACGTTTACATCGCATGGATGTCCCTGGCTGTGGTACTCGGCTTCGTCGTGTCGAATGTGCTATTAACCGTGTTTTTCTTCATCGTGATTACGCCGATTGGATTAGTCGCCCGCCTTTCAGGCAAGGACTTTCTCCGACTCAAGCTCGATCGCAATGCCACAAGCTACTGGATGCCGCGCGCCTCCGAATCAGATCGGCCGAAAGCGGATTACGAAAAACAGTTTTAAACGCGTGCGCTTCGATTCACTTTGTCAGACCTCGGTTGATCCTCCGATTTGCGGATCAAACCACACGTTCACAGAGCCACCGAGCGTTGCTGGCGGCGCGTATCCGGCAGCCTTGGTATGACCCAGCCCGCAGTCCCACGCTCGCGCGCCCGACGCTGGCTTCAAAACTCAGCCCTCGCGTTTGGCACATTCGTTGTCTGCCTGGGACTGTTCGAAATCATCCTGCGCCTCTGCGGCTACGGAAACCTCGAAATCTACCAACCCGACCCGGCGCTCTTTTGGCGCCTTAAACCCAATCAAAACTGTTACACCAAGATCGATCACAAGCCCGTCCACATTAATTCACTGGGCACCCGCGGTCCCGAATTTCAACCGAACAAACCTGCGGGGACCCTCCGCATCGTATCGCTGGGAGATTCCAGGACTTTCGGTTGGGGGCTGACTGAAAGCGAGACCTACTCGGGCCGGTTGCAGGCGATGCTGCGCGAGCAAAGTGGTGGCAAAAGCATCGAAGTCATCAACGCCGGCGTTAATGCCTGGTCCTATCCCCAGATGCTCGTGTACCTCCGCAACACCGCATTGCGGTACCAGCCGGACATCGTTGTGCTGGGCCCGGCAAACGGCTGGACGCAGTTTTCCGAAAAGAGCAGCCCGGAGTTCGTGCAACAATTCATGCTCCGCGTCCGGCTTAAAAACTTTCTTCGCCGCTTCGCCATCTATCACTATGTGGTCGAAGTTAAGCTGAGAAACTTCTACGAGCGGCATCGGACTCGGTTCATCCCGGTCGATCCGCACCAGGATCCACTCTTCAGGGAGCAGCAGCAACAAGACCCTGAGGCGGTGTCGCGGGATGCCATAGGCGGGATCTGCCGCCTGGCTCTGACCAACCATGTCCAGCCCGTGCTGCTGTTTCTACCGATGCTGGACGAGCTCTCGGCGACTAATGTCCCGCCTGTTTTGAAAACAGAACAGGCGCTCCACGGCGAATCTGGCATACCGCTGGTCGACCTGACTTCTGACCTGCGGCCGCTGGGGAAAGAGCTTTACTTGGAAGGCGATCCTGTGCATCTTAACGCCCGCGGCAACGAGCTCGTCAGCAAACGTTTGTGCGAGGCTCTGGAGCCGTTAACTGCTCATGAACAAGCTGGCCATCGTTAAAGAATTTTGGAATTTCCTGCGTGAACGCAAGAAGTGGTGGCTGGCTCCCATTGTCCTTTTTCTCCTGCTCCTCGGCGGCCTGCTCGTGTTCGCCAAAGGCTCCGCTTTGGCCCCTTTCATCTACAGTCTGTTTTAGTTGGTGTTTGCATTGATCGCGACCGCGCCTTTATGGCAAAGGTGCGCACAGTCATTCAAATTCGGTGTTCTTTCGGACCGCGATCTTTGGCCTTTAGTCTCCGGGGTCACCAGTCAATCCCTTGCGCCTCGGCCTCGGCATCTTTAAGGAAACGCTTGAGCGCTGCGATTCGTGGTTTGGCTAATCGCCGCGCCGGCGCAAGCCGCAACTGCCCTGGCAAGGTCTTCAGGCTGCGTTGCAGCACTGCCAGCGCGTCCGAGAAGCGAACGAACCGCGTGTCACGCCCTACCTTGCTGACCGTGCGCAAGACGCTCGCCGCGCCAAGTTGCTCCAAAATGTCGGCGTCGCGTAATACCATTGCTTCGCAGGTGGTGGGCGAGCCTGCAGGTTGGTGCGTGCGGATGGCTTCCACGACCGCAGAAATCTTTCCGAGAGGAAATCCCAATCGCTTTAGAATCCCGGGAGCTTTTTCCGTGGCATAGGCTGTGTTGTCCCACGCCGCCAAAGCTCTCGGCTCCTCCGGTCGGTGACCGATGAACACGCCCAAATCATGCAGCCACGCGGCTGCAAACAGCACGTCATCGTCATGTTTGCGCCCTTGCGCAATCCGCCGCGCCAGAGCATACAGCCGCGCTTGATGGCTGAACTTGTCCGGCGGCTTCGCTTGCGCGCGAATATATTCCACCAGTCGTTCCCGATAATTGGGTTTCATCGTCATGAGATGGGCCTTTTTCATTATCGCCTTCGCGCTTTCTCGCCAGTCCGCAATCTGGTATTCAAATCAAATCCATATGGCAACTAACGAGTCTGGCAAGCCCGACCCGCAATCATTCCGCGAGACATTTCTCGGTGGTCGAGTGCTCAAACGGACCCTGCCCGTGCTGGAGCGGTCATCGGGCGAGCCGATGCCCAGCTTGAAACGGCTGTTGCTGCCGCAAGGCGAGTTGGCCCAGGTCCATGATGGCGCCGAAGGCATGCGCTACATCGCAGTTGTCGAGCTGCGTGCCGGCGCGATCCGCGGCAATCATTTTCATAACGTGAAACAGGAATGGTTCTACGTGTGCCAGGGCGAGGTGTCATTGAAGGTGGGCGATCCTAACTCGGGCGCGCGCGAAACCATTCCAGTCCGCGCCGGAGACCTGGTCTTCATCCCGCCAGGCGTGGCGCATTCGATCCGCACCGTGCGGCCCGGCCATGCGCTCGAATTCGCACCGACCCAATTCGATCCATCAGACTCGCAGCAGTTCACATTGGCTTAGGCCAGGTGATCACGCTCGGCTCGAATTCTTTTCCTTCTTCAAAAGTGACGCCAGGCACCAGCGGCCGCCGTGCGTGCAGCTTGAGCAGAAAGAAAAACACCCACCGCCTCCATTCAATCCGCCAGCCTCCTTCGACTTCGCCGGCCAGTATGGCCAGGATCGCGTCGGGGATGCTGAATTTGGGCCGCGGTTCCATAAACAGCTCGATGAATGTGGGCGTGTAAAAGCGCTCGACCATGTCCCAGTAAAACTGCATGGCGCGAAACACCTTCTTCTCGTACTTCTTCAGCCGGGCGGTGCCGTCATCGCCGGCGGCCAATGAATCGAGCACCATATGGGCGGCGAGCCGCCCCGAATACATCGCCAGGTACACGCCGGCCGAGAAGATCGGGTCCATGAACCCCGCGGCATCGCCTACGCGCAAGAGGCGCGGGCCGACCAGGCGGCGGTTGTAATAGGAAAAATCGCTGGTGGTTTGAATCGCGCCAACCAGCCGGGCATTTTCCATACGCTGGCGCAAAGCAGTGCTGGACTGCCAAATCCGGTTGAAGACTTCCACGGGCGACTGTTTGGCTTGCGCCACCTCCTCCTGGTCCATCACGCAACCCACGCTGGTTTTGGTCGCCGATACCGGGATCACCCAGAACCATTTGTTCTGAAGCCGGATAATCACGGTGTCACAGCTTTGTGGTCCCTGGTCCAGCACGACGCCTTCGTAATGGCCGAAGATCGCGACCTTCTTGAGTTCAGGATGAACGACGCGCAGGCGTTCCTGGTTGCCGGTGAAATTGCCGCGCCCGCTGGCGTCGATCAGGAACCGGCCTCGAAACGTTTCGGTCCGGCCATTTTCGTCTTTGGCCTGCACGGAAACTTCGGACGCGGCCCGAGCCGAGCTGTTATTGTTGTAGCCGGTCACGGTCCAACCTTCGCGAACTTCGGTGCCCGAGGCGCGGGCGTGCTTAAGCAGGATATGATCGAACTCGGCGCGCTCGACCTGGAAGGCCGCGGTTTCGCGGTTAAAACAGCCGTTGGAAAAGATCAGCTTCAGGCCTTTGCTGCCGTTGCCAATGTGAAACTGGGCGCCGCGCTTGGGCGGAAACCTGGCGGCCTCGAGCGCAGGCAACACGCCCATTTCGGTGAAGAACCTCCGGTTATAAGGCAACAGCGACTCGCCGATATGAAACCGGGGAAAATGTTCCTTCTCGAGCAGCAACACGCGTTTGCCGGCCTTGGCGAGATAGGTCGCCGCCGTGCTGCCGCCCGGCCCGCCGCCTATGATTACGGCGTCATAAATGGCTTCAGGCATAGTTTAAGAAAGCACACGATTCCGGCACTGCCAACCCGCGATGCAAGACGGATCCTTTCCCGACTCTCCCTTGTTAGACGGCCGCCTTTTCCCGGACCGCCTGTGCAATGGTGTTGACACTCTGCAGGATCTGTTTGGCCATCTCGGGATCGCGAATCTTTAGGCCGAACTGTTTGTCCAGCGCGACGACTAATTGTAGGGCATCGACAGAATCCAGGCCGATGCTGCCGGGGCCAAATAGGGGTTGGTCATCGCGGATATCGGCCGCGGCGACCTGCAGCATCAGGTTCTCGACCATGAGAGTCTTTATCTGCTGCTTTAGGGCAATTGCGTCTTCCATGCGTATGAAATGTTAAGCCTGCCTTGCAACCGGCCTTCGGACAAGGCGGAAATTGAAGCGTAGCGTACCGGACGTCGCGCGGTCCATCGCTTTGGTGCTCGTTCATCCCGTCGCCCCTTATAGTTTCCGGAATCGTGCCGCGATGGCCTGTTGGTTGCAGCCGACTACGCTCACGTCCGCGGCGGCATAACCGTTCCGGCTCAGTTCGTCGACTGCCGCTACGCACTGCCAGGCGGCTGCGGCCATGAAACCCTCACCCAGGAAGCGTTTGGGTGAGAGGCGCGGGCCAGTCCAATCCGCCCAAACGGCCGCTTCATCCGCATCGAGGTGCGGGACGCCTTGCGCGCTGTCACACAGAACCGAATCTTCCGGAGTCACTCCCAGTTGCGCCCTGGCCGCTGCGGTGGCTTCGCGTCGCGCGCCGGGGTATAGGAAGAGCTGTGGGCTGGTAATCGCCTCCAACGCCACGACGGGTCCTGACGCCGGCTCACGCGTCAGGTACATAGCACCCGCACCTTCACCAACCGTTCCGCGCCGGCTGAATAAATGGAACGCCTCGCTGATGAGCCAATCGAATTCCTCAGCGCCCACAACCAGGCAACCGTCGACGCGGTCCTGGACCAGCCAATCAGCCGCCAACGCTAAGCCTTGCACAAATGTTCCCGGGTCTCCGACGAGCGTATAGTTAATCGCCTTGGTGCCCAGCAACGCCGCCAGGTGACTCGCCGGAGCGTTAAACACCGTCTCAGGAAAAACCAGAGGGCTGGCCGTGGCGGGGTCCTTCAGAGTTTCATCATAAAACCGTTGCGAGAAATTGACACATCCGGTCATGGAACAAAAAATCACGCCAAGCCGCCCGCCCTGGGTAACGGCAGTGGTCGCTTGGAGCCCGAGCGCTTCGAGCGCGGCGCCGACAGCGAACTGGGCGATCGGGCTAGTGCGCCGCAGGCGTGCATGGGCGACAAAGGCGGGTCGGGTTGGCGGGGAAGGCACCCGGCGCGCGTGCATCGCGTGCGGCCATCCCGCCCGGTTGATTTCTTTGGTGGCAACTGGCGCGCTGTTCGCAAGCGCTTCGCGCAAGGCGCTAATGCCCCAACCGGCTGGCGATATGGCGCCCCAGCCTTGCACGAAGATCTTGCTCACGACCACCTCCGCAGGATCACACTGGCGTTGGCGCCCCCGAAACCGAACGAGTTGCTCAGCGCATATTCACAGTTCGTCTCGCGCGGCCGTCGCACCAGGTCGAAGGCGCACGCGGGCTCCGGCTCTTCCAGGGTCAGCATGGGCGGCAACCATTGTTCGCGCAGGGCCATGAGGCAGATTACGACTTCCACTGCGCCGGCCGCGCCGAGCAGATGGCCAATGCCAGCTTTGGTGGAGCTGACGGGCAGATTCGGCGCATGCGCTCCTGCCCACCGGTTGATGGCCAACGCCTCGGCGCTGTCGTTCAGCGGCGTTCCCGTCCCGTGTGCGTTCAGATAACCAATCTGATCCGGCCTCACACCGGCTATTGAGCACGCCGCCGACATGGCGGCCAGGGCAGCGTCTCCGTTCGGATGCGGTTGGGTTAGGTGATGCGCGTCAGTGGCCGCGCCGTAGCCGGCGATTTCGCCGAGGATTCTAGCGCCGCGCCGGCGCGCGTGCTCGAGGGTCTCCAGTGCCAGCATGGCTGCACCTTCCCCCAGGGACAGGCCGTCGCGATGCGCATCAAAGGGCCGGCAGCGCGTCGGCGATAGCGCCTGGAGTGAATCAAACCCCGCAAATACCAATTGGGTGATGGCTTCGTAGCCACCGGCCAGGACACGCTCGGCATGGCCGCCCCGCAGCAATTCCCAGCCGTGGCCAACGGCGTTGGCACCGGAGGCGCAGGCGTTGGCGATAATTGTCACCGGCCCATGGCAACCGAGCGCTTGAGCCAGCACACGCGCCTGGCGCTGCGGTTGATAATGGAGCACACGCGTGGCCTGGCCGGTGTGCGAGTGGGGCAAATCGAGTGTCCGGCGGTACATATCTTCGCCGAGGCTCATACCGCCGCTCGTTGTGCCTAAAACAATGGGTAGGTCGCCGCCTGCGTCCCAGCCGGATTGTGACCATGCTTCATCTGCCGCCCACAGAAGCAAACGGCCTGCCCGCTCGAGCCGCTGCGCCTCGCGCTTGCTTAACCTTCTGGTTGCCTCTGGGGGAAGACCTTCCGGCAGGTTCACCTCTGCTGCGAGCTTTACGCGCTGGCGGCTCGCATCAAAGACCGTGATTGGCCGGAACGCGGTCCGACCAGCGCGAAAGCCGACCGAGTTGGATTGCCAACCTTGGCCGAGAGCCGTGATGACGCCCGCGCCGGTAATGACGACGCGCGGTGGCGAACTAAGCTGGCGGGGAACCGGAAATAACACAGTGCAATGCCGAGAGCTTCGGTCAAGTTAATGGATACAGGATGCAAGTCAATTAGGGTGACTGCAGAATCATCCGAACTCCCAGCTTTACCCACGGCCGCCTTCCTGCTATTCTGCGAGCAGTCAGATAAGCGCGTAACCGAACCCGCGCACTGCGCCGCAAACCGTATTATGCCGCAGCCGACAACTATTGCCCGCAGACGCTCTGCGTCCGCTGCTAACCGCTGACGCGCGCATTCGCTAGCCATGTTAGCCTCGGCCCAACCCAACCGCATACGCTGGATCCATTATTTGGCGGCGGTGGGTATCGCGCTCCTGGCTCTCTGGCTTCGCAAGTCGTTATCGGTCCTGCTCAGCCCCGGCCCGATTTATATTACGTTCTACCCGGCGGTGATGGTGGCCGCGCTCTTGGGCCGGCTCGGTCCAGGGCTGGTAGCGACGACGGCATCGGCGTTGCTAGCCGCTTACTACCTCATACCACCGGTTGGTTGGGGTGTCGGTAACGCGTCGGATGTGGCCGGGTTGGTGCTGTTCTCGCTTATGGGGGTATTTATGTCGGTGGTGGCCGAGTTGTACCACCGCCAACGGGAACAAAATACCGCTTACGAAAGAGAATTCGCGTTGCAGTCGCAGCGCCTCGAATCCGATCGCCAGGCCAACGCACAGCTCGAACAGCGCGTGGCGCAGCGTACGGCCGAAACAGAAGCCAAGTCGCGCTTCGTCGAAGCGCTGTTTGAGCATTCGCTCGATTGCCTGGCTATCCTTGACAAGCAATTCAACTTCATTCGGGTGAATGAAGCGTATGCGCGCGCTTGCCACCGGGGGGTGTCGGATTTCACGGGACACAATCATTTCGAATTATATCCGCATGCCGAAAACCAGACGATTTTTGAGCAGGTCCTCCGCAGGCGCAAACCGTTCCGGGTCGAGGCCAAGGCTTTCGTTTTTCCTGACCACCCTGAATGGGGCCTCACCTATTGGGACTGGACGCTGGTGCCTATCCTGGATGCGGCCGGGGAGGTGGATTTTCTGGTGCTTTCTCTGCGCGATGTGACAGCACGAGAACGGGCCCAACGCGAACTGGGACAAAGCGAATCGCGGTACCGGTCCCTGGTGGCGGCCACGGCGCAGATTGTATGGACCACGGATCCTGAAGGAGCGATAACCGACCAGCTGCCCACCTGGCAGGAGTTCACCGGACAAACTTTCGAACAATACCGCGGGGCAGGATGGCTGGGTGTATTACACCCCGACGATCGGGCGTCGGCCCAGGCGGCTTGGACCGCTGCGGTGGCCTCCCACTCCCCTTATCGGACGGAGTACCGTCTGCGCCGGCATGACGGACAGTATCGCCACATGGCCGCGCGGGGAGTGGCGGTGGTGGAATCCAATGGGGCCATCCGCGAATGGATCGGGATTTGTGCCGATATCACCGAACGCAAGGAAGCCGAGCGGCGCCGCGAGTTCACGAGCTCACTGCTTGCGCTGTTCGTTCAGAATTCAACTGCCCGGGATTATCTTGATTCGGTGGTCGGGATCATTCGCAATTGGAGCGGCTGCCGGGCGCTCGGTATCCGCGTCCGCAACGGCGAGCAACATATCCCGTATGCAGCCGCCGCCGGTTTTGACCCGGAGTTTCTCAAAATGGAGGGCGATCTGTCGCTCGAACGCGATACGTGTTGTTGCATTCGAGCCATCTCAGGCGCGTTCGAGCCCTACGATCATGCCTTGCTGACACCGGGTGGCTCCTACCGCTGCGACGATATAGGCGTTAGCCTGAACGTGCTCGCTCCCGAGCAACGAGCGCAATTCCGCGGAAATTGCGCCCGGTTTGGCTTTGCGTCGCTGGCCGTGGTTCCCATCCGTTATCGCGAGGAAATCGTCGGCGCCATTCACCTGGCTGACCCACGCCCCGGTCTGTTTCCGCCCGACACCATCGAGTTTATCGAAGCCATGGCGCCGCTGGTCGGCGAAGCCATCCACCGGTTTCAGGCCGAAGCGGAGCTTGCCGCGTATCGCGATCAGCTCCAAGTCCTCGTGCAGAAGCGCACGTCCGAACTCGAAATCGCGAACGCCCAGCTGCAAATCGAAATCTCCCAGCGCCAGAGCGTTCAAGAGAATCTCCAGGAAGCCGCGCGCGAACTCGAACGCTCCAATCGCGACCTCGAACAATTCGCTTACGTGGCGTCGCACGACCTCCAGGAACCGCTGCGTGCCGTCGCCGGTTACGTCCGTCTGCTCGAACGCCGGTTCCCGGACCGGATCGATCCCAAAGCCGCCGAATACGTCACGGGCGCGGCCGATGGCGCCGCGCGCATGGAACGGCTCATCACGGATCTCCTGGCGTTCTCCCGCGTCGGCACCCATGGCGGCAATTTGGTCGATACCGACCTTAACCAGCTTCTTCGCGATGCCCTGCACAATCTCCAAGCTAGCATTCGCTCCGCCCAGGCCGTGGTCACGTCCGACCCGTTGCCCTCATTGGCCGTCGATCCCACCCAGATCGTCCAGCTTTTCCAAAATCTGCTGGGCAACGCCATTAAGTTCCGTAGCGAACGGCTACCGAAAATCCACGTCGGCGCCCAACACAGCCAGGACGGTTGGACGTTGAGCGTGCGCGACAACGGCATCGGGATCGAGCGGCAATATTTTGATCGGATCTTTCAGATTTTTCAGCGGCTGCACACACGCCGACAATACCCCGGGACTGGCATCGGGCTGGCGATTTGCAAACGCATTATCGAGCGGCATCGCGGGGCGATTTGGGTGGAATCCGAGTCCGGCGCCGGGTCGGTTTTTTACTTTACACTGCCCGATCTTCCTGCTAAAGACCTATGAGCATGAAGGGAACCATGGGTCGCCCTATTGAGATCCTCCTCGTGGAAGATAGTCCCAGCGATACCGAACTCACCATCGAGGCCCTCCGTGAAGGCAAGATGCGCAATAACCTCAGCACCGTCGAAGATGGTGTGCAGGCGCTCGATTTTCTTCGCCGCCACGGGTGCTACGCCCACGCGCCGCGGCCAGACCTCATCATGCTCGATCTCAACCTGCCACGCAAAGACGGACGCGAAGTGCTCGCCGAGATCAAAGCCGATCCTGCGCTCAAAACGATTCCGGTGGTCGTCCTGACTACCTCCCGGGCCGAGCAGGATATTCTGCGAGCATACAACCTGCACGCCAACTGCTACATCACCAAACCCGTCGACTTCCAGCAGTTCCTTGCTGTGGTCCGTACGATCGAATCCTTTTGGCTAATGATTGTCACATTGCCGCCTAAATCCGAAGCGCGCCACGTTTTGGGCCACCCCGCTGAAACCGCACGGTAGCAAATGTCCCAACAATAGCGTTTGAACGAATCTTATTCGAGTTTTTCCAATTCCGCGCGCTTATCACTTTTCAAGTGAACTAACTCCTCGTTCCCATGCACACGTCCGAGGTCAAGGTCCTCCTCGTCGAAGACAGCCCTTCCGACGCTGCTTTGCTGCGCGAATCGCTCGAACAATGCGGGTTTGAATCGTTTTCCTTTGCGCATGCCGAAACCCTCGCCGAGGCAATTGCGCTCCTGCACCATGAGCACTTCGACCTGTTAATGCTGGACCTCTCGCTGCCTGATTCCACTGGCGCCGACACGTTCCGGCGCGCTCGTGTCGCCGCTCCGCACCTGCCGATCGTGCTGCTAACTGGCGTCGAGGATGAACAGATTGGTCTCGAAGCAGTCCGCCATGGCATCCAGGATTACCTGGTTAAGGGTCAGGCCTACGGCCGTCAGACTGCACGCGCGATTCGGTTCGCCATCGAGCGCAAACGCAGCGAGGAAGCGCTCAAGGAGGCCGAAGTCGCTCTCCAGCATGAGCGCAATTTGCTCGAAGTGCGCGTGCGTGAACGTACGGCCGAGCTCTCCCAGACCAACCGCGCTTTGCAGACTGAAATGCTTCAGCGCCAGCAAGCGCAGGAAGCTCATCGCCTGGTTTTGCGACGTCTTTTCGACGCCCAGGAAACCGAGCGCGGTCGCATTTCCCGCGAACTCCACGATCGTCTGGGCCAGGATATGACCGCGCTCAAGCTCGGCCTGCAACTGCTGCGCAAGCACGGGCCTTTTTCGCCGCCGGTTCAGGAAACCGTCGGCCGCCTCGATAAACTCATCCAGGACCTCATGCGGGACGTCCATCGGCTCGCGTGGGAGCTGCGCCCGTCCGCGCTCGATGACCTTGGCCTGGAGCTCGCTCTCCAGCGCTATATCACAGATTGGTCCGAAACCGCCAGCGTCCCCGTGGATTTCCATAGCGACGGGCTGGAGGGCGACCGTCTGCCCCCCGAGATAGAGACCACTTTGTATCGAGTAGCTTTGGAAGCCCTCACCAACATTGTGCGACATGCCCGCGCCCGCCGCGTCAGTGTCCTGCTCGAACGCCGCGGAGAGAGCGTGTCACTGATCGTCGAAGATGACGGTCTGGGGTTTAATGTCGACGCCGTGCTGGCATCGCCGTCCGGCCTGGACAAACTTGGCATCATTGGTATGGAAGAGAGGTTAAGCCTGGTTGGCGGCTCCCTCGAAATCGAATCCACTCCCGGCTCCGGCACGACGCTATTCGCAAGGCTACCATTGTGCGAATCCATCGCCCAAGCCAGCGATCCGGCCTTACGATGATGCGATCACATGCAGACCAGTTTAAGTACGATTACGATCCAGGTTAAATTTCAGGTGAGGAAATATTATGAAGAAACCCAAGCTCCGCATCCTGCTTGCCGACGATCACAAGATGCTTCGAGATGGGCTGCGGCTGCTCATCGACGCTCAGCCTGCCATGTGCGTCGTTGCTGAAGCCGCCAACGGGAACGAAGCGATCCGCAAAGCTCGCGAGACCCGCCCCGATATCGTAGTGATGGATCTGTCCATGCCGGAGCTGAACGGTCTGCAAGCGACCGAGCGCCTCATTTCGGAGCTGCCGGAGGTTAAAGTGATTGCCCTGACGGCCCACGAGGACGAATGTTATCTGACTCAGCTTTGCAAAGCGGGTGCCTCCGGTTTTGTCTTGAAACGTTCCGCTGGCGATCAATTACTCGAAGCGATAGACCAAGTCGCTAGAGGTGGGCTGCACTTCGAACCCTCCCTGGCCAGCAAAGCCCTCGCTCGCCAGCGCTCCGCCGGTGGCCCGCCACACGGCCTCGAAAGCGCCTCCCTCAGTGATCGTGAAAAACAGGTGCTCATCAGCCTCGCCTGGGGCCATAGCAACAAGGAGATTGCCGCCGAACTTGGCCTTAGCGTTAAAACTGTAGAAACATACAAAGTCCGCGTTGCTGAAAAGCTCGGCCTGCGTAGCCGCACCGAAATGGTGCAATACGCCGTCCGCCAGGGCTGGCTCACCAACGGCACCGAACAACTGAAGCCGTAATCAACTCTTGCTCTTGAAGTTCAAAATGACCAAGCCTAGAGCTCTAAAGCCGTTACGCTATTTAGTTTGGGCAATCGGTGTGATTGCATTCCTCCTGATGCTCAAATTGATATTTTATCCTATCTCAGAGGGGGAGGGACCAATGCAATTCGGCGTGGGGATAATAGCAGGGGTTGGCCTTCTCGGACTATTGGCTTGTGTGGGCGTGATATGGTTGGCGGTGTCGCTTATTGCGAAACGAAAGCAAACTTCAGAACAACAGATAGACCACGAAATGCAGTGAGAAGAAACATGAGCGAGGGATTAGAGTCACCAAAGCTACAGGCTCAGAACTCACACATCTGAGCCGCTCAACGGGCTTTTACACCTTGCACACAAAGGTTTCTCCAATCCTGCGCCACGCCAGCCGTTCCGGCTCGTGTTTCAAGGCTTTCTCCAGCCGTTCGATCGGCTCATTCCTCGGCTCGTCGCTCAGCCGAAACGTCTGATGATGCACCGGCAGGATGTAATCTGCGCCAGCGGCATTGGCCATGGTGAGCGCCTGTTCCGGCGTGCAATGATTCCAAATCCAGGGCTGATATGCGCCGATCGGCATCATCGCCGCGGCGAAACGTCCTCGTGACCGCACGTCGCCCAGCGCCGGAGTCAACGCTGTGTCACCTGCAAATAATAGTGCTTTGCCTTCACGGCGAATGATGTACCCGTTGTATCCGCGCGGCTTTTCGCTTGGCCAGCGTTGGCCCCAATGCTTTACCTCAATGGCTTCGACTTCGAGTTCGCCTTTTGGGCCGCGATACATCGTGCGGTCGCCCCAACTCAGTTCCGTGAACTTCAGCCGCCGCGCATCCAGCAAGTCGCTGGTGGCTTTCGCCGTCGCCGTCCAGGTTCCGCGCGGTATCCGTCGCAGGGTTGGCAAATCCAAATGATCCATATGCGCGTGCGACAATAACAACACATCGATGCAAGGTAGTTCGTTTACACGCAGGGCAGGGAAAACATAGCGTTTCGGACCGGCGATACCCACGCCGAGCGAAATGCCGACGCGATTTCCCAACGCGGGATCAGTCAGGATGTGCAGCCCATAAAAATTGATTAGCACTGTCGAGTGTCCGAGCCACGACATTGTGATATTGCGATCGGACCACTCAGCCGGATTGGGCAGGGCCGGCGCCGGTTCGATTTGCCGCTGTGCGTCCTGGATTAGCCTCCGAGCCCAGCGCGCTGCCCTTTGTTTGGACACCGCCAACCAGCAGGCGGTGCCGCCAGTCACAACAGCAGAGCCGCCGGCAACATACTTCAAAAACGTTCTGCGGTTTCGCGGCATAGGCTTAACTTGGCGGCTCCCCTCGCCCTGTCAAGCTAGCGGACTCTCTGGAAGTCAGCGACTGGCCGATCGCAATCCTTTTAGGACCCGCCGTAACTGCGGACTGAGCTGATGCAGTTGTTGTCGGTGTGCCGCCGAAAGTAATTCGAGCACTGCTTCGCCTTTCGTGGTCAATGCTAGGTAAACCCGGCGGCGATCGGCCTGGTCTAATTCGCGCCGGATATAACCTCCCTGTGCCAGCCGATCCGCCAACCCAACCGCGCTGTGGTGCAACAACTGCAAGCGCTCAGCCAATTCGCCAATCAGCACCCGGTCACGTCCGGGAAACCCTTTGATCGCCAGCAACGCCTGGTGCTGCTGTGGTGTGATGCCGGCTGTGCGGGCCGCTCTCTCGCTGAAGCGCAGAAACTGTCGCAGCGACCAGCGGAACTCCGCCAGCAGCTCGTAATCAGCTTTCGTCAGATTCGGTTTCGATGACATTCGAAGTCAGGTTAATGATCTAATCGGCCGTTCGCCCTCTCGCTTAACACCGCTCTGCTCAGCGGTCAATTGACTAAAGGGTCTGGGGTAGAACACCCGAGTGCCGAAGTTCCTTGGCCGCCTTGTAACAATTCAACGGCCGGCTAGGTTAGCGGTTAAAGGAGCGGGTATGAAGTTGAAATCCTGGTGGGAAGTTCTAAGGGAGAGTCTCCGTCAATTCTCCGAACACCGTGTTTTGCGTCTGGCGGCAGCGACGGCATACTACGCTACTTTTTCCATCGGTCCGTTATTGGTCTTAATCATCGGCCTGGCCGGGTTGGCGTTTGGTGAGGAGAACGTGACCCGGCAGGTGCACCAGCAATTGCAGGGGGTCGTTGGCGAGAAGTCCGCGCACTTAATCAGCTCGATGATGAGCGCGCAGAAGAAAGGCGGCAGCTTGCTGGCTACTATCATCGGCGGCATCGCCGTCGTTTTGGGCGCCAGCGGCGTGTTCGGTCAGCTCCAGGATTCACTGAACACCATCTGGGGCGTCGTTACCAAACCGGATGCGGGGCTGGGCGCGCTAATCCGGGATCGGCTCTTCTCAATGGCGACCGTGCTGGGCACCGGCTTTTTGCTCCTGATTTCGATGATCTTGTCGACCCTGGTCAATGCGTTCAGTCGGTATTTGGGCAACTTGGTTTCGGTGCCGAGCTGGGTCGCACCGACATTTAACGAAGTTGTTTCGCTGGTTGTTATTGCGGCATTGTTTGGGCTAATTTTCAAAGTACTGCCCGACGTGAAGCTGCGCTGGCGCGACGTTTGGCTCGGGGCGGGGATCACGGCGGTGTTGTTTACGGCGGGCAAATTCCTTCTCGGCTTCTACTTGTCGCGCGAAGCGGGGGCTTCGGCCTATGGCGCAGGCAGCGCATTCGTCGTCATCCTGCTCTACGTTTATTATTCATCCTTGATTTTATATTTCGGAGCTGAGTTCACACAGGTGTACGCGCGGCGCCAAGGGGCGGGAACTGTGCCAACCAAATATGCGGTGCACATGACCGATGCGCAACGCGCCGCGCAAGGAATACCCCGCGAGGAGCAGCTGCAGCCAGCAAACAAACCAAGACTGCAGGCGGAGCGCGCTGTCGCCGTCACGGGGAAAGTTGGGGCACCCACATCGGTTCCCAACCAGGACTTTGTAAAGGAGGAAAAGATGAGAGCAAACAAAGACGAAGCGCCACAAAAGGGTTCACCAGCGGAACGTATTAAGGCCCGGCCATGGACGTTTGTCGGGATCGCCCTGGTTGGTGGCCTGGTGACAGGGATGGTTTGGCGGATCAAAGGACTGCGGCGAGCTCTGAGCACGTTCTCGACCATTGCTGCGGGCGCAACGAAGGCGGGCAAGGGAAGTCTCTAAAAGGGATTGGCCGAACCGGAATGTCCAAGGGTCAGGACGGGCGCAGATACTGCAAACCGACCCGCCTAAGACCGGCGCTGCTCCCGAATAAAGGGGAGCTTAACTGTCTTATGCAGGAATGCAAAAAAGGACTTTTTCTTCTTTTTCTCGCCGCCGATGCGTTCACACATATGACTGCAGATCGGGCAAAGCTTAAGCAGTTTGCCGCCGCGTCGGCGCAGCCGGTGGACGCAGGCATCGCATAGAATCTCCTTGCAATGCGTGCATTGGTGTGTGGCCAGGGCCTGCGGATGCCGCGAACAAGCCGCCGTGCCATCCGAAAGAACCAATGGCGCCGCTGACAAACGCGCCACTTCTATTTCCGGTATGGTGATGTTAATCTCCGTCTCCTCAACGAACAACTCGACGTCCCCGAGGTGAAGCGTCTGGCCCGCGCGCAATGCCGAGCGCGCGATAGGCTCTCCGTCGACAAAGGTGCCGTTGGTGGAATCGCAATCGCGGACTTCAACGGAATCAGCGCCAAGAATTATTTCACAATGGCGGGCCGAAATGGTGGGGTGTTCGAGTTGGAAATCATTCGTGGGCGCGCGGCCAAATCGGTTTAGACCCAACTTCAGATGGATGACCTGTGTGTTAAAACCTTCCGATTTGACTAAGAGACTGGCCATGGTTTCTTCCCAGTGGAACTAAACTTACCCAAGGTTGGGCATCATGTAAACTGAAAAAAGACCCCTAATGTGGAGGGCGAATTGCGCCAAAAGTATTGTTACCCGGGAGGGGGTTGAAAGAGCGGTAAAACGATACGTTGTGCCAAAAGTCGGGTTACCCTGGCCGGAATGGATAAAAACATGAGTCAGTCGACCCGAATTGAAGTTTTGGAGAAGT
>CAZUVM010000015.1:0-23832 GCA_964623885.1 uncultured Verrucomicrobiota bacterium | reverse complement strand
AGCGGCGCGGATTTGACGGAGGAAAAGCTGCGGCCACTGGACGCGGTGGTCATCGGAGTGCGAGCGTTCAATGTACGTCATGATTTGGAAGAGCATATGCCGACGCTGTTTTCCTACGTTGAAGCGGGCGGCAACGTGATCGTGCAGTACAACCGGCCGACGGAAATCAAGGTGGCGCCATTTGATTTGCGGATCTCAAACGAGCGAGTTACCGACGAAACAGCGCCTGTCACTTTGCTGGCCCCGGAGCATGCCGCTTTGAACACACCCAATAAAATTACCGGCGCAGATTTCGACGGATGGATACAGGAGCGCGGACTTTATTTTCCGAACCACTGGGACGATCATTTCACACCTTTGATAGCATGCAGCGACCCGGACGAAGCACCGCTCAAAGGCGGGCTGCTGGTAGCCAAAGACGGACGTGGCTATTATGTCTACACCGGGCTCGCGTGGTTCCGCCAACTGCCGGCCGGTGTTCCGGGTGCTTACCGCTTGTTCGCCAACCTGGTCTCGCTCGGCAAATGAGCACGGGCGAGGAGAGCACGGCCGCACCGGGATCGCGGCACGGAGCCAAACCGCCGGACAATGGCGACACAGGACTGCCGGCGTTCCACACCTGGCCGAAACTCTACACGTTTGTTTTGGGGTGTTTTGTCTTGTGGATGCTGCTGTTGTTTGTGTTGGAGCAGTGCTTCCGATGAACCCCGGCCTGCGTCGTATAATGCCGCACCCGCCTTGCGACAATGAACCCAACCTGCGCGGAAGGATTCTCCCTCTCCCCTTCCGAAGGGGAGAGGGTCGGGGTGAGGGGTCCGTTGTTCGCCCACGATTGACCATATCCACCAACAAGGATCGCCAGGAATGAACCTGCTCGATTTTCTGGTGCTCATCGGGACGATTCTGGGGATCGCCGGATATGGTGTTTGGCGGACACGCGGGTGCCACAACCTGCACATGTACCTCAAGGGCGAGGAATCCATGAGTTGGATTACCATTGGGCTTTCCGTCATGGCGACACAAGCCAGTGCGATTACATTCATGTCCACGCCCGGCCAGGGTTACGAAGACGGCCTGGGGTTTGTTCAGTTTTATTTCGGCGTCCCGCTGGCGCTCGTCATCATATCGGCGGCATTCCTGCCCATGTACCGGCGGTTCAATGTTTACACCGCTTACGAGTTTCTTGGACGCCGGTTTGATCCAAAGACACGCCTCTTGGGGGCTGGTTTGTTTTTGTTCCAACGCGGCCTGGCCGCCGGTATTACGATTTATGCGCCCGCGATCATTCTTTCGACGATGCTGGGCTGGCGGTTGGATCTGACGATTATTCTGTCCGGGCTGGTGGCGATCATCTACACCAGCATTGGCGGCAGCGAAGCCGTCAGCCTGACCCAGCAATACCAAATGGCGGTGATATTCGGCGGTATGCTGATGGCGTTCGTCATCCTGCTGATCAAACTGCCGGCGAGCTTCACCGAAGCCCTGACCGTCGCCGGCGGTTTCAGCAAGCTGCGGGCGATCAGTTTTTCTTTCGACGTCCACACGCGATACACCCTTTGGTCTGGTTTGCTGGGAGGCCTGTTCCTGCAATTATCCTACTTTGGGACGGATCAGTCGCAGGTCCAGCGCTACATCGCGGGATCCTCTTTGCGCGCGAGCCGGCTCGGCCTGATGTTCAACGCTTTCTTCAAGATTCCGATGCAGTTTTCGATCCTGTTACTGGGCGTGCTGGTTTTTGTTTTTTATCAATTCGAGACACCGCCCGTCTTTTTCAACCAACCTGCCTGGAAAGCGTTTGCGGCAAATGACCCCAAAGGCGACGCGCGTGCGATCGAACAAAAATTTAATCAACTGCGCGCCGAAGAGCGTCAAAGCATTCGCGCCTGGCTAACTGCGCGCCATGCCGGCAACTCCAAAGGCGAAGCGGAGGCGCGGGCCCAGGCACTTGCCGCCCACCAGCACAGTGAAGACTTGCGGTCGGATGCCAAATCCTCGCTGCAAACCGCCAATCCTCTTTCGAAAGGCAAAGACGCCGATTACGTGTTCATCACGTTCATTCTGGATCACCTGCCACATGGCGTGATTGGACTGCTGATCGCCGCGTTTTTTGCCGCTGCGCTTTCGTCAAAGGCAGCGGAATTGAATGCGTTGGCATCGACCACCACGGTCGACTTCTACAGTCACCTCATCAAACGTGACGCCAGCGGTCCGCATTACGTCGCCGCTTCGAAATGGTTTACCTTATTTTGGGGACTGGTTGCCCTGGCATTTGCCCTGTTCGCGAGTCTGGCCGACAACCTGATTCAGGCAATCAATATTGTGGGATCGCTTTTTTACGGCGTCATGCTGGCGCTATTTCTGGTGGCGTTCTTTTTGCGTTGGGTGGGCGGCACGGCGGTCTTCTGGGCGGCGCTGGCGGCGCAGGTGTTGGTCCTTATCTGCCATTTCTCAGGGAAGATCAGCTATCTTTGGTACAACCCGATCGGGTGCGCTGCGTGCGTGTTGCTGAGCATCCTGATTCAAGCGGCGCTGGGACGGCATCCCCAGGCAACAGCCGAGGAACAAGGCCAGCCGGCACTTCCCAATTCGGCCGGAGGTGGGTGATGAATCCGATTATCTGTTTTGGCCAGCAGCCCTGCGGATTTTTTCCGCGACGTTTTCTGGTGGCGAAAATCCGCACTGCGCGGCGGCTGCAAGCCGAGATTGGCGGCGAAATCGTTTATTTCTGCCACGATAGCGATCATGATCCGCGCGAGACCCGCACGTTGTTGCGCCACCGGAAAACGAACGAACTGGCTCATCTCAACTTTTCCTTTGAGAACAAGCTGCAACGGAAATTCTCGCCGCTGTTTCTGAAGCGCATCCCGGCGGACTGGCAGGACCGAACGAAACTGCAACTGCCGAACTACGTCGAGCACATTTGGATCGACGCCTTTAGAAAAGTGCACGCGTCAACGGTGGCCGATTTTTGCCTGGAAATGTACCGCCGCATGGGGCTGCTCGAAGGCATTCGCATCGTGCGTTCGAGTGATTCAGCCGTGCGCCAAGCCGCCTGTAATATTTCGGAGTTTTTCGTCGATGTGCCTTACGAAGGTGAGGTCGTTCGGGCGCGGCTGCTCGATGGCGCCCTCAAGCTGCATGAAGGCGGTGATGCCTATACGATTCTGCCAACGAGTCCATTCACCAAGGAACAAATCACTCCGACACGTGATTCGCGCCTGGTGTGGATGCAATCAGTGGTCCATTGCACTCACTATGTCACCGGAGCCGGAGAAGGCGCGTACCTGAACAAGGAGGAAACGCCGGAAATCAATTTCGTAGAAAGGGAGACCATTGACCGATCCGACGAGGCATACACTGATATTCCCAATTAGCACAACGAGGCGTTAGCCTCTCTTGATTATCCTCTCGTAGGCACGATGATCTCCGATCCAAAACCACACCAAATCATCGCCGTTCTCCACCGCCAGCGCCCGAATACTCACGCTCACACGCGCTGACCAAAACCTTCCCACTTTCTTGAACCTCAGCGACGGGTGCCCAGGGTCGACCTTCAGCAAAGCGAATTGCTTGTTCGCCAGAGCGCGGGTCTCTCCTGGCAATTCTTGGTACTAAGCCCAAAACCGCGACGATGCGAAGTGGGTCAAAGTCGTCTCGCCTTCCCGGTGCGATACTCGCTCAACGCTTCCTCGGCGAGGTGGTCAAGCCGACCGGCGACTGCATCTCGCTCAATGTCCCGATCCCACAGCCAAGCGCGAACCTCAGCCAATTCCTCGGTGGAGAGCTTTTCAATCGCCTGCTCAATCTCCTCGACTTTACTCATGCCTCGATGATACGCCATCGTCCTGCATATGCCAACACGATCATGCAAGGCCCGGGCTAACCACTTACTGAGCAAACGGCGCGTGCACGGCTGCCTTTTGTAAACCCCTATTCGACCATACCTTAAGTGAAATCAAGACCCGCGAATTGTGAATTATCTTTTGCAAGCCTCACCTGACGAATCCGGCCAAGTGCAAAATCGTGTGGCCGATCAACGCGACTGCGAACAAAAAGTAAACGACCATTAGTAGCCAGTATCCGACCGGCGCAGTATCGCGGCAGATAAGCGTGCAGGAAAAATTGCCAACCAACGGAATCTTTTTGTTTTTCCACCCCCACGCCAATAACCACGCAATTGCACCTCCGCAAAGCACCCTCGCGAACACCAGCAGAAAGTTGCGGCCGCGTTCGTCCAAACCGGCTACGACTATTGCGGGTGTCATAATCGAAGGCTCCTTAAACAGACAACCGATACAAATTCGCTTGGGTAAACTCAGGCCCGCGCGCTTGCCAAGATTGTCATAACCTGCTCAGTTTGAAGCCGCAGACAGCGCACACGGCAACTGTGGCAACGATGCCGGATACCAGATCTCCTCGCCACCCCAGCGTAGTGCCGGTCAGGGGCATCCAAAGCGGTGAGCACAGGCCGACGGCGGCGCCAAGGACCATTCCCAAAACCAGCCCCCTCCTTGCTTTCCTCTTGGGGTCAGCAATCGCGGAAACTTGCCCTTCAGCAGGGACTGCCACTGGAGCTGCAACAGGAACGGGCTGCGCCTGCTTTTCAAGCTTGTGCTGCTTGAGGAAATAGAACATGAGTCCAGCCGCAACGAAAATTCCTACCATCAGAACCCACTGAAGCACCTCCGGAATGTGAAGCGGCTTCGAAAAGACGATTAGCAGCATCATCGCGCTTCCCGCGTAACTGGCGATAGAAAGTTTGGCGCGCGTGCTCATCGTGGCAGGTTGTGGTGATACTTGATCGACGAAAGAACTTTCGCGGATCCAAATGCGTGGGTTTCCTGGGCAATTCTCCTCACTACCCAAAAAGCGTATGGCAGAAACTGAGACGAGTCAACCCGAATGAAGACAATCGATGAGCCTTGACACAATTAACCACCCCAATGCCGAATGCTCAATGAGCGAGGGCGAAAAAGAATCGGTGCCAGTCGGAAATGGGCTATTGCTTTCGGCTTTGGGCTGTGGACTGCGGCAACATCAATCTTTATCGTCTGTTTTGGGAAAGACGAACGCCGCCCGGACCGGCGCCGGCATCACACTGTCAGCGCCCCGAACGGATCGCCAAACCACCTCACTGAGCAGCAAGTCATCCACGGCATCCTCGCGGGTGAAGTTCATCGGTATCGAACTCCCCCAAGCGAGGCGAGTGTTACGAGCGTCCATATCCGCTTTGGGCGGTCGCGTTTGATACGGCGCAGTGTCGGGTGTGGCCGCAAACGCGTTAAACATGGGCCGCGCCGCGGCATCGAATTGGGACATCGGTTTCAGGCCAAGGATCAGTTCCATCGTGCGAAGCATGCTGGTGGTGGAATACAGGCTTGAATCCACCGTGCCATGTTTCACGTACGGGCTCATTACGAAGGCAATCGTGCGATGAGCATCGATATGATCCGGGCCGTTCTGGGCGTCATCTTCTACGACGAATATAGCGGTCTGAGGCCAGAATTTAGACCGGCTCACCGCTTCGACGACCATACCCAAAGCCACGTCGTTGTCGGCCACATAAGCAGTAGGAGTGTGGAATCCGATAGTCGCTCCATGGGTATGATCGTTGCCCAGGCGCACAATTTGCAGTCGCGGCATTTCGCCTTCCGTTTCAAAACGTTTCAGTTCGGAAATGAAACGGTTGGCGCGGTTGGTATCGCCGTAGCCCAGGTCAAAACCGCGGTACTTTTCATCGATGTGGCCTTCGAGCGTTTTCACGCGCGCCTTGGCCGGTGCATTCGGCAGCCGCCCATTGTTAACAAACTCGCCGTAACTGCGGTAACTCACGCCGGCATCGCGCGCGCGGTCCCAAAGATAACCGCCAGCCGGGGCCGCAATGGGAAATGAGCCTTCCGACGGATAAGGAAATTTCCCGGACCGATTGTGGCCATAGTCCATCGGCCACATCTTTTCCACGAAATCCGTCGCGTATGCGCCCATGCTCCATTCGTGGCCGTCGGCGCTGACCTCGGCATCGACGTAGAAATTGTCTAGCAGAACAAACTGGCGAGCCAGCGCGTGATGGTTTGGCGTGACACGCTCGGGAAACAAACAGAGATTCGGATCGCCGTGACCCTGAGGCAGATCGCCCAGGACCTGGTCATAAGTGCGATTCTCTTTGATGATGTAAATGCAGTATTTAATCGGACTGGGCTCGCCCGGGCGCAGCGGAATGGGATTATCAGTGGGGCGCGCCACATTGACCGACGCATCCGCCTTCAGCGGACTGCAACGGTAAGCCTGCGCGGTGTAATCCACGAGCTGCCGTTCGAACTCGCTCCGCGACGGCAAGGGAATCAGGCTCAAGCTCCCACGAAACAACCTGGCGATATATTCCACGGTCGAATTGGTGGAATTATTGACGCCGGGTTGCGGGCCGTGAGGGTTCGGCAAGGAACTAAGGCCCTTGCCATTGGCAACCAGGAGTTGCTTGCCATCCGGTGTCACACGGACCGAGGTTGGATACCAACCGACCGGAATGAATCCGAGTGAACGGCTCTTCCCCGGTTGCTCGACGTCAAAAACCGCCACAGTATTGTTATCCGCATTCGCGACGAAAAGGGTGCGGTCATCAGGCGATAGCGCCACACTGTTCGGCGTCGATCCGGGCGGCGCCTGCGGATACAGGGCCGAGCAAAGCGTTTCGAGCGGTTTGCCTGTCTCCGTATCAAGAACGGTAACCGTGTTGCGGCTCGCATTAGCGACGAACAGAAATCGTCCTGAGCGAGTTAACGCCATTTCACAGGGATGCTCCTGCGTCGGCCAACGCGCGAGCACGGTGCCCGAACCGGCGTCGATTACGGCGACAGCGGATTGCCCCCACAGACTTACATAAAGCCGCTGCCGGCGCTCGTCTAACCGGCACGCGTACGGATATGTGTCAGCGGGGCTCGAGGGATACAGTGCGGCTTCGGCGCGTTTGTCTGCTGCGGCGGTCTCGAAATCCGTCGAGGGTACAACCGGGGCTGGGGCAAGCGCAGCCACGTTCGTGCCCAGCAGAATATCCGTCACGCGGGTTTCACCAACTAAATCGACGCGGCTCACGCGATGTCCCCAAACGTTGGCCACGAATAGCCGGTGGCCGCTGGCGTCGATCGCCAGCCCAGCCGGCACAGCTCTCTCGGAACCAGGCCGCAGAGGGATGCGGTCGTGATTCGATAATTTCCCAACAGCGAAATCGAATTCGTGAATCACTTCTTCGCCGGCTCCGCTGCAATAGAGATGCTTGCCGTCCTTCGAGAATTCCAAGCCATAAAAGGATTCGTGGATGCGGGTCCGCGAAACAACCGCGGCGGCTGACAAATCGACGATGATGACCTCATGCTGGCTGTCGCCACAGTGAAGGACGGCCGCAAATCGTCCGCTGGGATGAACCGCCACGTTCACCGGAAAATCGCCCAATTCGACCTGACGCCCTACCGGCCGAAGCGACCACTGGTTCGGGAGCAACACCGAGCCGTCCGCGCGTTTGCCCGGCCACGTCGTTTCGGAAATGGCCTTCGCGCTGGCCGGCGCCTGGCTCGGCGGGGGGAGAGCGCTCCGCTGCGCGCAACTCGCGGCAGCCAGCGCCAGGATCATCCCAGGATAAAGTAATCGCATAAATGCGCATCCGGTTGTGCCATACGACGTAGTACCGCGTAAAGCCCGAAAGAGAGCGCATCTTCAAAGTACTACCCTATCGCCCCTGCAATCGGGGCGGGGACGTCTCGTCCCCGCGAGCCCCTGGCATTTGAATGACGTGGTGAGAGACGTCCCCGCCCCTTGGTGTTTGTGCCCCTCGAAAGAACTGCTAATTGGCAACTTGCGACAGGGTGTCCAATCTGCTATTTATGGGCTCCGGGCTGTAGCGGAAAACCAGCCTGGTCGAAACCAAAACCGCGGATGCAGGTCGATCACCATTTAATGGATCACGCGAGGCGTGTCAGGGCATTCATCAGAAGAACCCTAGGTGGACGCAGCGGCACGATCTCTAAGAAACTCCAAAGCTCTCACCCGAATCCCTTCTCCTCCAATGGCCAGTCCGGCTCGGACGGAGGCGAGGGCAAGGGAGATGAGGCCTTATCTCAGTTTCCATTCCCTGGCAGTGTTGACGAACAATCGGCGGCTGTCGGAGCGGACGCCGCTTTTAATCGCCTCGCGCTGGACCTCTTCGCATTGCAATTCAAACATAACCCGCCTTACCGTCGCTTGTGCGGCGCGCGGCGGCAGAGCCCGTGGACAATCGAACATTGGTCCCAAATCCCTGCCGTGCCGGCTTCGGGATTCAAAGAGCAGGAATTTTCCTGTCTGCCTTCAAGTCAGCGCACTGCCGTATTCCATTCCAGCGGAACGACGCAGCAACGACCCAGCCGACATTTCCACAGTCCGGAGTCGCTTGCTCTTTATGAAGAATCAGTTTGGCCGTGGTTTGTTTTCAACGTGTTGCCAGAGTGGATTCAGGTGCCAACAGCGACCCCTGGAACCAGCCCTGAATCGCTCCAAAATAACAACATTCGTTTCCTTTCGCTCACGCCGCCGCCTGAAGCCGCGCCGCACTCTTCCCTGGTACACATGTTTGGGACCATTCATCGTCGGCTTGGCTCACCCGGACCCGGATTTGCAGGTCGGCTGGAGGCAGATGGAACCTGGGCGTTCATACCAAAAGAGGTTTGTGAACTCCTGGCAGCGGTGTCGGCCAGAGGAGAGCCTGTAGTAGTGCTCGGCACGGCATTCCTTTTCGTGCATTTACTCGACCACCTCACGAATCGTGGCAAGAGTTTCGTTTTACCAGCAGGCTCTCGCGCACAGGAAACAGGTGGCTACAAAGGCCGGTCGCGCACAATCCCAAAAGCGGAATTGCACACCGAAATTTCCCGGTGCCTGGGAATCCCGCATCGGCACATCATCTGCGAATACGGCATGAGCGAGCTGAGCTCGCAAGCGTATTCAAGCGCAAGCCTGTCTTCGACAGCCGGGTCACCTGGACGCCAGCCGTTCGCATTCCCGCCCTGGGCGCGGGCTCGGGTCATCTCGCCGGAAACTGGCCGAGAGGTTGCTGAAGGTGAAACCGGGCTGCTGCGCATTTTTGACTTGGCCAATGTTTTCTCGGTCCTTGCGATTCAGACTGAAGACCTGGCGGTAAGGCGACGTGAAGGGTTCGAGCTGCTGGGTCGCGCGGCGACGGCTGAACTCCGTGGTTGCTCGTTGATGGCGGCTCAATAAAACCTCGCCAATGACCCTGCCAAATTATTTCCTGGCCGACTTGCCGCCTGAAGCCTCGCTCACAGCGACGATGGTTACAGAGGCGTGCCGAACACTGAAGCAGAACCGGGAGCAATACTTAGCCTCACGTTCGACACAAAGTCTTGTCTCAGTTTTATGCCAACTGGCGGAGGACTGGCTGAAACCTGGATTTAGCTTTCGATCACTTGCGCTCGAACAGGGTACCGCCGCACTGGGATTCTCCAGTAAAACGCTGGAGCTCGGTCTGGACGCATTTTTCCGCCAATGGACTCCCGCTGGTTTCAGTGCTTTGATCGAGCAAGACCTGGGACACGTCGAAAGGCTGGATCGGCTGGTCGCAAACAACCCCGAACATAAGACCAATCGCATGTCCATTGCCCGTGGCCCCGTCTTGCTCGTTCATGTGGCCGCGGGCAACCTCCCCTGCCCTGCCATTTTGAGCATGGCGCTGGGCCTGTTAACGCGTTCGGCGCAGTTCGTAAAATGCGCCATCGGAACGGCGCTGCTGCCGCGACTTTTTGCTCATTCGCTTTACCAGGTTGAACCAAAACTGTCGGCTTGCCTCGAGATCGCGGAATGGAAAGGAGGCAACAAGGCTTTGGAATCCGCGCTGTTTGGCGAGGCGGATTGCGTGACCGCTACCGGTTCGGACCAGACTTTGGAAGACATCCGGCAGCGGCTCCCTGCTAAAACCAAGTTCCTCGGTTACGGCCACCGGGTTAGTTTCGCCTACATCGCCGCTGATGCATTTTCCGGGGGTAATCTTAGTCGCGTTGTCGAACAGGCCGTAACAGATATAACCGCCTGGGACCAGTTGGGGTGCCTGTCACCACACGTGATTTACGTGCAGAACGGGGGACTTGTGGGCGCGGAGAAATTTGCCGAAATACTTGCCGAAGCGCTGGCGCGCAGGGAAGAAACCGAACCGCGCGGGCAACTGCCGGTCGCGACCGCCGCTACGATCGCCTCGCGACGTTCGGCCTACGAGCTCCGCGCGGCCAATTCCGATGAAACACAGTTCTGGTGCAGCAAGGGATCTACCGCCTGGACCGTCGTTTACGAGGTGGATTCGCGGTTCCAACTTTCGTGTCTCAACCGCTTTATCTATGTGAAAAGCGTAAAAGATCTCGCCGAGGTTTTGCACAGTGCGGAGGAAGTTCGCGGCAAAACCTCTTGCGTCGGTTTGGCAACGTCGGCTCACGAAAGACAAAGCCTGGCGCTCGAATTGGCGCGCTGGGGCGTTTCGCGAGTTTGCACGCTCGGTCAAATGCAAAACCCTCCCCTGCCGTGGCGTCACGACGGACAACCGGCTCTCGGTGATCTCGTCACCTGGACCGACTGGGAGCAATCCTCCTCGTAATCTTAATCTTAATCATAATCTTAATCGTAATCCTTCTTCTCCATCATGCTTTCCACCTGAACTCAAATTGCCGAACCGCGCCTAACAGCATGCATCCGTCCGCCGTCAAACACACCCGATGAAATCAGCAGATAATTCTGTTCGTCTAATCGAACTCCGCAAGACCTTTCAGTTCGAAGCCGCCCATTTGTTGCCGCACCTGCCACGAACGCATAAATGTCGTCGCCTGCATGGACACAGTTTTCAGGCCGAAATCGTCGTCGCCGGCGAATGCGATCCGAAGCTCGCGTGGCTCATCGACTACGCTGATATCACGAAAGCATTCAAACCAATTTGGGAAAAGCTCGACCACCATTATCTCAATGAAGTCCCGGGTTTGGAAAACCCTACCAGCGAAAACATCGCCATTTGGATCTGGAATAGACTCAAGCCCAGGCTGCCGTTGCTGACCGAAGTGGTGGTAGCCGAGACCTGTACTGCCCGGTGCGTTTATCGCGGAAATTGAAAATCAAACGGGGCCCAGGCTACTGCGCATTATACAAACTATAGATGCACGCCGCGGCCAGTGACTCCCCTCTCCTCCTCAGGAGGAGAGGGGATGGGGGAGAGGAGGCCTGCGTTCTAGGGCCACGAAATTATTCAAACTGCGTAGCGGCGATTTCAGCGACGCTGGCAGTACCCGTGGTGCCTAGCTTGTGAATGACAACGGACGCGGCAGCATTAGCAAGCTGCAGCGCTTCCGACAGACTTGCGCCCGCAGCTAAGGCCGCTACGAGGTTGGCTGACACTGCATCGCCCGCGCCAACGACGTCAATCGGCCCGCGAATAGGCAACGCGGGAACGTGAGCGACCTCTCCCGTGGGCGTGGCGCCCAACATGCCGCGCTCTGCTAGAGTGATGAACACCTGCTTACTGTTTTTGCGCGCCAGAGCGATGGCGGCAGCTTTAGTCTCCTCAAAACCCAGCTCGGCCTTCGCCCCGGTTAAGGCTGCCAGCTCAGCCGCATTCATTTTGAACAATGTAGGCGGGAAATCGCGCAAGCTGCGACGGCTGTCCGCCATGACTACCAAATTGGGACGATTTGCCATCACGTCCTTTACCGCGGTTAAAAGTCTCGGAGTGACGACACCAGTTTCGGGGATGTCTACCTGGTCCAAAACGATCAGGGCGTCGATCAGTTCGGCCGCCTCCTGGAGCTGGCCGACCAGTACGCCCTGGAGCACCGCCGGAGTAGGCGTCCAATTCTTTGAATCGAGTCGATTCAGCTCGACGGGCGGTTTGTCCGGCGCGACCAACAATGGCTTGCAGTAAGTAAATGTGCACCGATCAATCGCCTGGTTAAAGTATTGCATTCGAACCCTAGCGACCGATTCCAGCGCACGGCACAGCTCGTAACCCTCGCCGTCGAATCCGGCAAAGCCAATGGGATAAATCATTCCGACACCCAGAGCCGTCAGGTTATTGAGGATCGTGCCGGCACCCCCAGGCTGCGAGCGCACGCGCATCACATTGTGAACCGGCAACCCGGTCTCCAAAGAAACCTCGTGTCGCGCCGGATCGATTTCCAGATATCGGTCCAAGCAAAAATCTCCGGCGATAGCGATGCGGAGGCCAGGGTATTTTCCTGTGATAGCAGCGAAACGTGCCGGAGTCATCGTCGGGATTACCGGGACAGCGGTTGTAACGATTTCCAAAGGTTATGCAGGAATGCGACGTTGTCACATTCGACATACTGCATGTCGCCACCCATCCGAGAAAAACTTTTGCAGAACCGCAGGTAATAAGCCGGGTTATCCTTCGGGGGCTCGCCTTTAGTCCAGTCCCATTCACCGCCGCTCTGGATGTCGACAACGTAAATCTTATGGCCGCGAATGACCTGGCGTCCATCCTGGAGCCTCAGGTTATTCACGCAGCTCAGGCTTTTCTCGAAAACTTGAGGAGCCATGATCGCCGAGCCAACCGACAACACCACACCGCCATCCAGGCCCTCGACAGCACGGCTGAATAAACGAAAATCGACTGCAGCCGCGCGCCCAATCGCTGCGCCGCTGAACATCGGGTGCGTGGCAATGATGTCGTAGCCGATCCCGGGATGGACGGTCAAAGGCACATTGTTAATAAATGCTTGCGCCAGGATTGAGCTTTCTTTCCAGGGATGCTTTACCTCGATGCGGCCGGCCGGAAGTTTTCGGGCCAGCATTGTCTGCAACAATTCGGCCCGGGCCGGAGCCAGGGGATGGGTTGGTTCATTTCGCAGTTGCTGTTCGAGTTCCTTTGGCGACGGCAGCGTCGCCCCATCTTCGACAATGAACCGTCCGAGGCTGCGCCCGTATCCTTCTTCTCGCAATCCGCCAGCCAGCAGCGCCAGATGCTGATTCCGCCCGGTTTCGTCCCAGGTGCCGAAGGTGCCGGTCGCGACATTTGCCCGCACGCTCTCCTCGGTTCGGCCCAGGAAAGACAATTCCCAATCATGGATGGTGCCGGCGCCGTTCGTGGCCAAATGGGTTACGCAACCTTGCTGGATAAAACGATTCACGATCGCGAGTACGCCATTTTTGATCAGATGCGCCCCATACAGCAGCATGACGCTGGCACCGCGGCTTCGGGCCGATGAAATCGCGCGCGAAGACTCTTCGATGATGGCCTGAGTAGTCGCCGAACACGGTCGGGCCGGAGCATCAGGATCGACCAGGATCTTCTGGAGAGTGCTGAGACTCTGACGCTGCGACAGCGGCAGAACTTTCACTTTGGAAAGATCCAGCGGTTCAGGGAAGGGTTTCATGCTCAAACAATGAGCCAGACTATCCGCCCAAGAGCATTTTTGGCAAGGACCCTCAAATAACCGATAACCAATCCTCAATTTCAATGAATCGGGTTGATGCAGGTGAGAAGTTCCGCGCGCTAAAGATTCTAACCCAACAAGGTCTGGCTAAATCAACTTCTTCAGCTTGGGATCCTCTCCCAATCGCTTCACCAATTCTTTCACTTTCTGCGCCTGGCTCTTGTGTGCGAGCAGCACTGCGTCATCCGTTTGCACTAGAATGGAATCGCGCAAACCAACAACCGCAATGGGCGTGCGTCGAGGCTTGCTGCGCGCGTCGAAAATAATGTTCCGCGCACCATCGACATGAAGGAAATCACCGACAGCGCAATTGCCTTCCGGATCAGCTTTAAGATGACGACCTAAGGCGGTCCAGGACCCCAGGTCGTCCCACTCGAAAGCGCCGTCCGCCACAATCACATTTTGCGCGTGCTCCATTAACGCGTAATCGATCGAGATTCTTTTGAGCTCCGGATACTCTTTGGCCAGGACTTTATTCAGCTTCGTCGGGTTTAGGGCCACCTTGAACCATCGCTGGCAGGCTGCGTACATTTCCGGCTGATGCTTTTGCAAGCCTTCGGTCAGTGTCACAAACGACCAGATGAACATGCCGGCATTCCATCGGTATTGGCCGCTGTTCAAATATTCCAAAGCCTTGTCGAAATGCGGTTTTTCAACGAACTGCTCGGCGCGAAAGAATGCGGTTTTGTAGGACCTGGCACCCTGCGGCGCCGGCAATTGTTCGCCGACCCGGATATATCCATAGCCAGTGGCCGGTTCAGTCGGTTTGATGCCAATGGTGATAATTGCCTGCCCGCGGCTTGCCAAATCAAACGCATCCGCCAGGACCTGCTGAAACTTTTTTTCCTCGGGAATAATATGGTCAGCCGGCAACACGGCCATCACGCCGGTTGTTGAACGCGCGCCAACGAGCGCTGCGCCGAGCGTCACCGCCGCCGTGGTGTCGCGCCCGACCGGCTCGGCAATGACATTCTGTTTGGGTAATTTGGGCAGTTGCCGCCGCACCTCCGGCGCCTGCGTCTCGTTCGTGATGATGAGGATGTTCTTGAGCGGGACCACCGGCAGCACCCGTTCCACCGCCTGCTGCAGGAAAGATTTGCCACCAAGCAATGACAGCAGTTGCTTGGGTGTTTGTTCGCGGCTGACGGGCCAGAACCGCTCGCCTTTGCCACCCGCCATGATGATAACGAACCGGTCGCCTGCGCTGGAAGCCTTGGCCTTCATAAACCCCATCTATCGAGCCCGCGCAGCAGCCATTTCTCATTAACACCCCGCTTCAGCGGGGTGCTCACGAACCGAGCAGAAGTCGAAACCGTTTCAACGGTTTGCGCGGCTTGAAGGAAACCGTTGAAACGGTTCCTGAGCTCTGGACCTGGCGCAACACCCCGCTGAAGCGGGGTGTTAATGAAAAGAGCTTGTGCCTGCACGTTTAGTCCAGCCTACGGCTGTTTCTTCAATCCGACCTCGTGGGCTATTTCATCCATCTCTTCGTGACTGACCTCTTCCAACTGCTTGCCCTTGGCGGTAAGTTTTTCGTTTATCTTGATGACCTTTTCGGTCATCACCTCGTGAGTCTCAGCCGAGCCGCCTACCAGGACGAAGTTGGGACCAGTAGTCAGGCGTTTGTGGCCATCTGCATCGAGACCCAGGCCCAGCATCACCGCTTTCCGCCTGCCCTTGCGTTTGCTCGGATTCGACATGCAAACAGCTTATTGATGGCGGTTTGCTTTGTCGAGCCTGCCCAGGACCTCCAACAGTCCATCCGTAACTACCCTAATTTCCGTCAGGTAAACACCCCATAGCCGCCAACCGCGGGCACGCTAGCCTGTGTATGAACACTGTGTCCGAACAGGCGCTATTTCTCCTGGTGGAAGACAACGACAACGACGCGTTGTTGTTGCGTCGCGCATTTATCAAGGCGCGCGTGTTGAATCCGTTGCATGTGGCGAAAAACGGAGAAGAAGCCATCGCCTATCTCAGCGGTACGGGCAAATACGCGAATCGTGTTGAGTTTCCTCTGCCCTCGTTGGTGTTGCTCGATCTCAAGATGCCCGGTTTGGATGGTTTCGACGTGCTCCGGTGGATCCGCCAGGAGCCGGACTTGCGGGCCCTGCGCGTAGTCGTCCTAACCAGCTCGGATGAGATCCGAGACATCAACCTGGCGTACCAACTCGGCGCGAATTCTTTCCTCGTTAAACCTGCTGACTTTGAACGTTTCGTCGAGATCAGCCAGGCACTAAACGGTTATTGGATTTGGCTCGATAAATCCCCTGAGGTTTCGCGCCCGCCGCTTGTCGATCGGCTGACGAGCGAGCCGCTGCCACCGATCTTACCGTTGCCTCCGCCTCCTCCAGCGGCGTAGGTTTCATCCTCAGCCAATTTAGTTCGCCTGCCGAGTTCCCGCAGTCGGCAACGCACTGGACAAAGACACCGGCTGGCCGAAAGAAAATGGCCGCAATAATGTCGGCAAGGTGGCGAAAACGGAAAAAGCTTTAGTCCTGACCCCACCCCGCAACCCCCACTGGCGTCATAACTGGTGGGGTTTTTTATTTTCCAAACTTGAGGTTAGGATTTACCACACAGACATGAAATTCTTTCAGGTCTGATAGATCGGCATGTACGAGAACGCCTACAGGTAGAGACAGCCAATTGGTGTCCTTAATTCCGAATGGAGGGAACAGCACCCCTTCGTTTTTTGCACCGCCCACAGACCCCTCCGCTACAAACGTCCACCGGGAACAGGGCCTTGTAACAAAGACCGGTGTGCCGTTTTCAAATTTTACATAATTGTCCTGAGATTGATCCGGTGGCTCGGGTTTCCAGTACTCCGCAATTATATTTGTAGCGTCAACCGGTATGAATATGTTTGCGGTGACATGGGAGGCGGTGATCGAGCCTTTATTTCTCACTATTAAATTCAACTCACCATTGGTCAGGTTCACCGCCTGTCTGACGCTGGGATTGGCAAGGCTCGCCGCTTGATCAAAGTTCGAAATTGTTGTCCCGTTGACGTCAAGTCCGAGTACGGGCTTAAACGACTCCATTTCACCTATGACGTTCGTTCCGAGTGTTGACAGGTTCAAAATGAAACTGGCCAATTGCTGACGATTTGTCGGGTCACTTGAAAGCCAATAATTCAGATTGCTGACGACGCTGACAGCCTGATATGGCATGGACGAAAGCGTAGCCAATTGGTTTTTCTCGCCCTCGTACGCCGCCGTCAGCCGCTGAATTTCATGAAGGTTCGTTTGGTTTTCGTGGTTCAAAAAAAGTTTTGGGTTTTCAAAACCGAATTTTCCCCCGAGACCCTAGAACATTGAACGACGCTGGTTGCCATTATTACCAGCATGGTGCCAAAAAGCCCACACGAGCCGACTATGACACCTTGCCGTTCTTGGGCCGTCAGCTTTCTGTACGCTGTCTGGACCCATGACGGCTTGCCAATGGTTGGAATTCTCGGATCGTCGATGAGCGGCATATCTTAACTTGTTCGCTTCGGGGTTTTGTTAGCTTGCGTTCCTGTTCCGTGCAGCCGTGGCAAGGTTTCTCCGCAAAGACTGAACACCCCGTTTCTTTTCCCCTGCATCGTGCTTCGATTTTGAAATCAAAAGCCGGTGCTTAATCTTCTTCCAATTGCTTTTCATGTTCGCATCGTGCCCCCACCGCAATGGGGATCAAGCGTAAATGTGGCGGGAGTTATTAACCGGTCGCTTCCGGCAATGGTGAATCGATGCTGCTACGGGTTGAAGGACAAAAGGTTTTATGGTGAAAACTATTGGAATAACGTTTGAGTATCTTTTTGTTGCGACTTTGGTTGCCGGGGCTGAAAATGAAAATGTGCGTCGGGCTTTACAGTTTGGCGAAGACTGCCATTGAAGGAACGGCCAAGCTGACCTGCGGAACGGGGTGCCCGTCGCACATCGTATTTCTGTAATACTTCTGAACGACCAAACCGTCAATGTCGGCTTACTGACACACAGTTCACAATTTATTGTCCATTGACGGCTACCAGGGCCAAAGACGGGGTTTTTGTATTTCACTGGCGGTTGACTGGGACCCCCAAAACCACTAAATAAGAAGTGTGCGGTAAGCTTTCGATATGGCGAGTTTAACTGACCGCAGTTGTCGGTTTCACCAATCGTGTGCACGGCTTACCGCACATTTATTTTCTACGCTGCCATTACGGGGAATTCAAAACAAACTAGGTTAGTACATTATTCGCCCCAAAGCTTGACGCCATTCAAGGCCACGGGAGGTTGGAAAACCGGAAGTCTTTTGTAATGGAATAAACTTGGCAAAGGAGCCAGTTTTCCTAAGTTTTCAGCAGGATCAAGCGGCTTTGCTGAAACCAAACACCATATGAGCCACTTGCTAAGCAAAAGAAGTCAGGTGCGGTTAGGAGTAAGTGTCTGTTGGCGATTTAAAATGAAACTCACTCCAGCATTGGCTGCACTGGCGGTTCTGGCCGCAGCGGTAGGGCCGGGAGCCGCCAGCCTCAATGCCGCTGACGATCAGGGCGTGGCGTTGGCGATTGTTTATGATACATCCGGAAGCATGCGCGACCCCGTGCCTGATGCTGCCGGCCGTCCCACGCCCAAATATCTGATTGCCAACCGGGCGCTCGTGGCGATCACCAGGCAAATTCAGACGTTCGCCACCAACACCGCTGCGGGAACGCGGAAGATTGACACCGGGCTGTTCATCTTTGCCGGGGACCAAGCCCGGCAAGCAGTGAAATTTGGACCATTCGATCCCGCAGCATTGCAGAACTTTGCGGGGCATTTCTCCAATCCTCACGGCAATACCCCGTTGGGAAACGCACTGGCTTCGGCCAGCCGCGTGGTGCTTGAGTCGCCGTTGCCGCGCAAACACGTGCTGATTATCACCGACGGCATGAACACGGCCGGCCCGGCGCCCGAAGCCGTTTTGCCGAAGCTTCAAAAGCGCGCGCACGATCAGCAAAACACGCTCTCGGTCCATTTCGTTGCTTTCGACGTGGACGCCCAACAATTTAGCGGAGTCAAAAGGGCAGGAGCCACGGTTGTCGGCGCGAGCAATGAAAAGGAACTTAACTCACAACTGGAGTTTATTCTGCAGCGCAAAATCCTGCTCGAAGAGGAAGAACCCCCTAGAGCGAAGTGAATGGATTTATGGATTATTGGATTTATGAAAAGGCGCAACACGTCAGACAACAGTTACCAGCCAATGCAACACCCATTAACATCATCCCGGCGCTTCATTTATCCACAAATCCATTACTCCATTCATCCATTACTCCAGTAATTCACCCTTAACACACAACAACACTATGTTCCGAGCAATCAAACGGCTGTTTATCTGGCTGGGTCTCGCGGCGGAAAAAGCCACCGAGACGGACGCGATTAATCAAGCGGTAGTCGAACGCGGCATCCGCGACTCGAAAGCGAAAGCCGACAAAGCGCACTACGCCAACGGCCAGCTTGCCGGGCAGATCGCCCTGTTGCGCGATCAGATCAAGCGCCAGCAACGGCAGCGTGAAGAGCTGCAGGGTTTGCTTCAGGCCGCTGCTGCCGCCAATGACGATGCTAACGGCGCGCACTATGCCGAAGAGTTGGCGACTATGGAATCCGACCTCAAAGAGAATCAGGCGCAAGCCGATAATCTCGAAGCGCTCTATAAGCAGAACACCGAAATCATAGCGGAGAGCCTGCGCGAGATACAACGGTTCCAGCGGGAATTCGAGGCAGTGAAAGCAAAAGTCGCCATCGGCCACTCACTCGAGAACCTGGCCGGCATGATGAAGAGCTCCATCAGCGAATTGCAGGGCATGATGGGCGGTGAAATGGGCCAATCGATGCAGCAACTGCGGCAATCCGCTGCGTCGGGTGAAGGCCAGATGCGCGCCACGCTCGACTTGGCGAAGGAAATGGGTTCCGGAATCACCCGCCAACAGGAAGCCCGCAAAGCGCGTGGCGCAATGCTTTTCCAGGAATACAAAAAGAAAATGGGTATGGTGCAACCCGAAGTCGCTGCCACCGCCCCCGCGCAGCCGGCGCCGGCACAACCCGAGCGGCAGAAAATTGCGGAAAAGTGAGCGGGCCAAATCCATCAATCCAGTAATCCATTAATCCAATCCTATTATGACTACGAGAGGCAAAATTGTTTTAACCATCCTCCTTCTGGGAGTGGTTGGTTTCGGCGTTTACCGCTGGTGGGACAAGATCGCGCCGCAGATCCGGCCGGAAACGCACACGGTAAACGTGGCCCAGGTCAAACAGGAACTGGCCGACCTTAAAAAAGCGCCTGCCGATATCCCGCTGCTGATCGGAACGAACGCGGCAACAATGGTAGATCGCTCAGGGATCCCGGCTGTCACCGGGGTAAGCGATTACGCCAAGCCGATGAAAGACGGCAAGCCGATTGTTGAATTCCCAATAAACGTCTGGCCTGGATGGGCGCCGATCATCGTCGCCAACGCCGGACTGGAGCCAAACGATCAAAGTGTGTTTGCCAAGAAATACGGCTTTTACGTGCGGTTGAGCATCGTTGATGATCCGGTCAAAGCGCGCGATCTGTTTGCCAGCGGCCAGAGCCATATTCTCTGGGGCACACTCGACATGATTGCCTTGTTTGCGCCGGAGTTGGTGAAGGACTCGCGCACGGTCCCGGTCGTTTGCCAGCAGATCGATTTTTCGGCGGGCGGCGACGGCATCGTGGCCAGAGGTGAAATTCGCACCATCAACGATTTCCGCGCCACGGGTGGTCACCGCAAGAAGGTTATCCTGGCACAGAATTCGCCGAGCCATTACCTAATCATGTCGCTGCTGATTGATGCCGGCATCGATCCGAACGATATCGATTTCAAGTGGGCGGCGGATGCGCCTTCAGCGGCAAAAATCTTTTTGCAGGATAAAAGTTTCGACGCCTTCGTCGGCTGGTCCCCTGACATTTACAACATCACCGATAATCTAAAGGGCAGCACACGTCTCGTGGTGACCACCGGCACCGCCAATCACCTGATTGCTGACGTCTGGGCCGTTCGCAACGACTTTTATAACGACCACAAACAGGTGGTCTCCGGCCTGGTTCAGGGCATTTTCGACGGTATGGAGTCCGTGCGCAAGGACCCGAAGAATGCGGCGCGCGCGCTTGCCATGGCCTTTAAGCTGCCCGAAGAAGACTGCGGCAAGATGATTGGCAGCGATGGAGGCATCGTCGAAGGCGATGCCCACCTGACGAATTACCGCGAAAACTCAAAGTTCTTCCTGGACCCCTTCAACCCGGCAAATTTTGAGGTGGTTTGGAATAGCGCGTCGACGATTTACAAATCTCTGGGAACCATCCCGTCGACCGTGCCGGCCAGCAAGGTGAAATCCATGACGATCCTGCAATCGCTGGCGGATCAATACAAGGACGTGCGCGACCTTTCCCAACCTACGTTCAAGCCGGACGCATTGCTCAAGCTTAGTCCTGAAGCGGGCACCGGCACGGTGCTGACCAAGGCAGTCATGATTTCGTTCGAGCCGAACAAATCCCAAATTGACAGTAATTACGACAATACGATTCCCGCGACTCTGGAGGAAATTGGGAAACTAGCGGGAAAATTTGGTAATGCCTACATCATCATCGAAGGCAACACTGACGCGAGCAAACGCGGCATTGTCCCGCCCGATCTGGTCCGCCAGCTCTCCTATGATCGCGCGGATTCCGTCCGCAAGGCCATTATGGATAAGTACAACTTCGATCCGAACAAATTCAAAGTCGTCGGCAACGGTTGGGATAATCCGCTGCCCGGCTGCACCGACAACAGCAACCCCGAAAACAACAAAAAGAACCGCCGCGTCGAGGTTAAAGTGTTCCCGCTCGAGTCAGGGAGCTGAATCGGAGCGGAATGTGGGTTTAGCCGCTTTGAAAGGCCGCCCCCCCAACCCCTCTCCTCCGAAGGAGGAGAGGGGAACCACAGCGATGCCTTGGCAAACTTGATGACCAGGCGCAAGGAAAACGGGGCGGCACACTCGAAGTAGCGAGCGCATTTTGAAACGCATCCTTTGAACAACCAATATGCTCGAGTTCTTCAGATTCCTGCTCTTCGCAGTCGTGTTCGTCGGTGTGCTGACGGCAGTAGTGCGGCTGGCGCGGCTGCGGGTTAATTCGGACCTGCCCTACACCAAAGCGGTCGCTCTTACCACGCTCTTTGTTGCTCTGATTATCGGAATTTGGTGGGCGATCACGAGAGGAGCGCCCGGCGAGCGACTGGTTCAACCGCTGATCCTGCCCAGCCCAATGGAAGTCCTCAAGGCGTTCAGCCCGTTGCATTTTCAACAAGGTCTGGTCCGCAGCGCTTTGTACTCGTGGTTGCGCGTCACGGCCGGGTTCTGCCTGGCCGCACTTGTGGCGTTGCCTTTGGGCGTCTACATGGCCACGTTTCCGCCCATTGCCGCCTTTTTCCGACCGCTCTCGCTGGCGGGTGCCTATGTCCCCATTGTTGTCTTCATTCCTCTCAGCATGACCTGGTTCGGATTGGGTGAAGCACAGAAAATCGGATTTCTTTTCATCGCTTGTTTTGTGGCCCTGCTGCCGCTGGTCATTAAAGACATCGCGGACGTGCCCACTGCGTTCCTGGATGTCGCCGTCACCAAAGGTGCCTCCCAATGGCAACTCGTTCGCCATGTCTTATTCCCGGTGGCGCAAGCCAATATCTGGGACCATATGCGCGGTGTGTACGGTGTCGGTTGGGGTTGGATCATCATGGCGGAGATCCTTGTGTTACCGGAGTACGGTCTGGGCGGATTGATCGAGGTGTCGAATCGGCGAAGCCAGACCGGGTCCATCTTTGCCATCATCATCATTATTGTTCTGATCGCCATCGCATGCGACCGGGTTTGGAAAATAGGAGGCGAATTGCTCTTTCCATACCGCAGGCGCGAATAAGTTATGTCTGAAACCACCCCTATACCCCACGATCAATCCGCGGGCCAGGCAAAGCCCGCTGCGCCCGCATCAGAAAAAGAGACCAAACCTGCGGCCCGTCCGGACGTTGTTGTCTTCAAAAACGTAACCAAGCGCTTTGGCAACGGACCCGATGCCAGGGTGGCCCTGCACGATCTCTCCTTCACCGTTGAGGATCTGCCCAATGTCGGAGAACTCGTGACAATCGTGGGACCCTCTGGCTGCGGCAAATCCACCTTACTGCGTTTAATCGCAGGCTTGAAACCACACTTTCCCCCTTCGGCTGGGCAGGTCGATGTTTTCGGCAAACCAGTCCAGGAAGCAGGCCCGGATCGCGGCCTGGTGGATCAGAAATACTCTTTATTGCCGCATTTAACAGTCGTCGACAACGTAGCCTTTGGGCTGAAGCTGCGCGGCGTTAGGCGCTCGGAACGCCGAGACCGGGCGCGGGAATGGATAAAGAAAGTGGGCCTTGAGGGTTGTGAGCGGAAATACCCATCGGAATTATCGGGTGGGATGCAGCAACGCGTTGCGATCGCGGCCACGCTGATTCTGCAGCCGCGCATTCTACTGATGGATGAGCCGTTTGGCGCGTTGGATCCGGGCATTCGCCTGCGCATGCAGGAACTGCTGATACAACTCTGGAATGAGAAAGAGGAAACTGTTTTCCTGGTGACACACTCCGTCGAGGAAGCCGTCTACCTCGGGGACAGGGTGTTTCTAATGGCGGCCAATCCAGGACGATTGGTCGAGGTATTGAAAGTGCCGCGACCCGCTGAACCTCCGGAAGAAATCCGCCGCAAACCGTGGTTCATCAATTTTTGTCAGACGCTACTCAGGCGGCTCGAGGACGAATCGGCGGCGCCGCCGGGAGTGAAAGTATGAAGAGCAGACCGCAATCCAGTAGCAAAGGCATGAATTGTGTTCGGGGCAATAGCCCCGTTAGGGGCGCAATGTTTATAGTACTGGACCCTGAAAAAGAGCCCAAGCCCTGTAGGGGCGTAATGTGTACGACACCGATCCGCGCTCGCTCTCAGATTACGCCCCTACAGGGCTTGCCACCATTCTCGCTCGCTGACGACTATAAACATCCAGCCCCTAGCGGGGCTGGGCTTCAGTATCTTCCCAAGACAACTCAAACCAGAAGAAGCAAAACCCTTATGGCCAACACCTATAGCCAACTTTACATCCAAGTTGTCTTCTCACCTCAGGGACGGCAAAACCTCATAGCCAAGGACCACAAGGAAGAGTTACACAAGTACATCACTGGCATCATCACTCAGCAGGGGCACAAGCTGTTGGCCATTCACTGCATGCCGGATCACACTCACCTCCTGATCGGTCTGCGCCCAGTCATGGCGTTGTCGGATCTGATGCGCGAGGTCAAAGCTGATTCTTCAAATCTCATCAACGAAAAGAAATGGGTCGTGGGCAG
>CAZUVM010000014.1:0-28519 GCA_964623885.1 uncultured Verrucomicrobiota bacterium | reverse complement strand
CATTCGTTCACCGGAGGAACCGATGGACACCAGCCTTACGCCGGTTTGGTGCAAACGACCGACGGCGGCCTGTATGGAACTACTTTCCAGGGCGGCACTAATAACGCCGGTATTGTTTTCAAGGTGAATCCGGACGGCTCAGGCAACACGCCATTGTTCAGCTTTCCGGCCAATAATATTGATCCGGGCGGCGTCGCGAACCCTTCGGGCCTCATCCAGGGCGCCGATGGCGCCCTTTATGGAACGCTTGGCTTCGGCGGAATCAGCAACATTGGTGCGGTCTTCAAAATCAATCTCGACGGCAGTGGCTACACAGTCTTGCACAGTTTCAATTCGAGCCTCAGTGGTCCCTACGAGCCTACCGCGGCGCTGGTGCAGGGTGCGGACGGGTATCTTTACGGCACGACTCAATCTGGCGGCATGGCGGGCGGTGGTGCCCTGTTCAAGGTCAATACCAATGGCAGCGGCTATGTGACGCTGCATGAGTTCGGCTGGGGCACAGATGGGCGCAGCCCGCAATCACCATTGATCCAAGGCCTGGACGGAAACTTATACGGAACGACTACCCTCGGTGGCACCACAGCTCAAGGTGGCACTAGCGGTGTCGGCACCATTTACCGAATCGATCCCAATGGCGGGAATGAAATCGTCCTTCACAATTTTGGCACCGCAACCAATGACGGCCAGTATCCCTACACCGCCGGACTCGTCCAGGCGAAGGACGGCACTCTTTACGGAATCACGCAGCAGGGCGGCAACTCAGGATTTGGTACTGTATTCAAGATTAACCCGGACGGCTCGACCTACAACATTGTGCATCATTTTGCCGGTGGACCAGCAAATGGGTGTTATCCGAATTCTGCCTTGGTGCTGAGCACGGATGGAATGCTCTACGGCGCAACGGAGCAAGGTGGAAGCTATAACTTTGGCGTTGTTTTCCGGCTGAGCACCGATGGCTCAAACTATCTTGTGCTCTATCAGTTCGGTTCAAAGACCGGCGATGGCCATTATCCGGATGCTCCCCTCGTCCAGGCAGCCGACGGCGGTCTTTTCGGCACCACCGAAGCCGGTGGGGAGCAGAACCTCGGCACTGTTTTCCGATTGGCTCCGGCGGCGCCGCGTATTTCCCCTTTGGTTATGCTGCCGGATAAAACCGTCCGACTTACGGTCAATGCCGCCTCCAATTACACATTTCGTATCGATGCGACTTCCGACCACGTGCATTGGGTGACACTAACGAATATTCTGAACGGAAGTGGCTCGGTGCAGTTTGTCGACTCAGGTGCATCCAACGTCCCGAGCCGCTTCTACCGCGCCGCGTGGGTGCCATAGTCGGCCGCTATTGCGTTAAACAAACCTCTAAACCCATCAGTGCAGAACTTTGACGGCTTCGGCGGCCCAGTTCACCACAGGGTTTGGATAAACACCGAGCAGGAACATGCCAATGACGCAGCCGTACAAAGCCGCTTGGATTGGGCGGGAAGGTTTAATCGGAGATGAATCGGGCACTTCGCGCGACCAGAAAATGACGTGCACGACGCCAAAATAGTAATACAACGAAATCACGACACCGACGATGGCGATGGCCACCAGCCAGTAATAAGCATGATGCGCCGGGCCTTGCGCGAGGGCGGCTTTGATCAGCAGGAATTTGCCGAAGAACCCGGCTAGCGGCGGGATGCCGCCCAACGAGACCATGGCCAGGGTCATGGTGGCGGCCAACAACGGCGAGCGCTGGTTCAAGCCCGCGAGAGCAGAAATATCTTCGCCGTCGATATGGCGCATGACCAGGCAAAGCACGGTAAAAGCGCCGAGCACGGTGAATAAATAACCGCTGAGGTAATAGAGCATAGCGGCGGGGCCGGCATGGCGGTCGAAGCCGCTTTGGCCCAGGGCGGCCGCGGCAGCGGCCACACCCAGCAGCAGGTAACCGGCATGCGCGATACTCGAATAGCCCAGCAGCCGTTTCAGATTGCGCTGCGGGATCGCGCAGAGGTTGCCATAGAGAATGGTGATGGCCGAGATGACCACCAGCAGCTTTGACCAGTGCTGCGTCACGTCCGGCACAGCGACGAACAGAACACGCAATAAAAGCACAAAGCCAGCCGCCTTCGAGCCAATGGCCAGGAAGGCGGTGGTTGGAGTGGGCGCGCCCTGATACACGTCTGGGGCCCAGATCTGAAAAGGAAACGCGGCAATTTTGAATCCAAGCCCCACCATGATCAGGAGAAGGCCAAAGAGAAAAATCGGATTGCCGCTGTATTGGCCGGCGACCCATGCCAATTGGCTGAAATCCAGGCTGCCCGAAATGCCATAGACCAGGGCGATGCCGAAAACGGTAAAACCGGTGGAGAGCGCGCCGATAATCAAATACTTCACCCCGGCCTCCAGCGAGGTCAGCCGGGAACGGTGAAAACTCGTGAGCACATAAAAGGTGACTGTGATCAATTCCAGCGAGACGAACAGCAGCGCGAAGTTATTGACCGAGGAGGCGAACAGCATGCCCGCGAGAGCAAACAGAATGAGCGCATAGTATTCGCCAATTCCGGTGGCAAAAGCTTCGGCGAATTCAACGGACATCAGCAGAACAACAATGGCCGCCAGGAGGAAGAACCGCTTGAAGAAGAGGGCCAGGCCGTCCAAGGCGTACATGTTGCCAAAGGCGTGTTGGACGTCCGCATCGCCGGCAGGAAAAGCCACGAGGCTGTAAATCAGAATGGCGGCCAAGCCCAGGGCGGCCAGGTAACCCAGGTTTTTTCGGCTGGCAGGCGTTATCCACAGGTCGGCCAGCAAGATGATCAGGCCGAGGCCAATCACCAGCCATTCATGGGCGACGAGGGAGACGTTCATGGCGTGGCGGCGGAAACAATTGGAAATCGAGAATTGGGATCGGCAGGTTGGGCGGCGCCATTATGCGGCACAGGCGAAGCGGCGGTGGCCGTCGCCGAAACCGCAGGCAAAACACGTTCATTGACGCTCGGGACAATTTTGTCCGTGAGCAGTCGCGGGAAGAATCCGAATACAAGTAAAGCCGTCAGCAGGAGGATGAAGGGAGTTTTGCGCCACAAATGCGGAGCGTCGGCGATCGCGGCCCATTTTTCCGGGAGCGGCCCGTGGAGCATGGCGCGCACCGCGCGGAGCATATAGATAGCGCCAATCAGCAACGCGCCCCAGCACGCGAGGATGGTCACCGTTTGATATTTCTGCCACGCGCCAAAGAAGACGGCGATTTCGCCGGCGAAATTGGCGAAACCGGGCAAACCGCAACCGGCGAACGCAGCCATAATGAGCGCGGCCCCGATGAACGGCAGACGCCGGAATAGCCCGCCGAGCTGGTCAATCTCGAGCGTGCCGGTTTGCTGGTAGATATAGCCGCTGAGCCCAAAGGTAAGGGCCGCGAGAAAACCGTGAGCAATCATCACGATGACCGCGCCGGTGACTCCGAGGAGGCTCAACGTGGCGATGCCTAGAAAAACAAAACCCATGTGAGCGACGCTGGAGTAACCGATCAATCGGTTGAAATCTTTCTGTCGCATGGCGACCCAACCGCAATAGACCAGGTTACCGAGGCATAACCACGCAAGCACGGGCATCCAGGTCCGGGCGCCTTCGGGGAGGAGCGGCAAAGCGATGCGGATCAGGCCGTAGAGCCCGAATTTTTTCAGCACGCCGGCGTGGAGCATGGCCGTGGAACTCGGAGCGGAGCCATAACCCAGGGGCGCCCAGGTGTGGAACGGCCAAAGTGAAACGAGGATGCCAAACCCGAAGAGCAGCAACGGGAAGATGAAGCGTTGCGCGTCCGGAGAAAGGCTGGTGCTGTGAAGCCTGGAGATCAGCTCGGGGATATCAAACGTGCGGGCGCCGGCCTCGATGTAGAGGGCAATCAAGCCTACCAGCGCGATTAAAGCGCCGAGGCTCAAGTAAAGCGTGATCTGGAAAGTGGCATAGTTCTTCTGCTCGCCCCGTCCCCAGACGCCGATCATGATGAAAGTCGGAACGAGGGCGAGTTCGTGGAAGAAGTAGAACAGGAAGAGATCGAGCGAGGCGAAGGCGCCGAGGATACCTCCGGCCATGACGAGGAGCAGGATATAGAATTCCTTTTCACGCTCTTTGATTTCCCAGGCCACACAGGTGGCAGCAAAAGCGACGATAGCGCCCATGAGCACCAGACCGACGTTAATGCCATCGACACCGACGTGATAGCTGATGCCGAGAGCGTCCACCCAGGGCGCCTGGGTTTCAAATTTGAACCCATGCGGCCCGGCAGGCGCGCCGGCGAACTGAAGGAACATTTTCAGCGCAAGGAGCGCAGAGATTAGGGTTGCCAACACCGCAACCGCGCGCATGACGACGCGGTAATTGCGCGGCACGAAGACCAGCGCCAACGCTGCGACCAGCGGCACGGCAAATATGCAAGTCAGTGTGGACATGCTCAATAAAGGCCGAAAACCGAAATCCGAATGAATGCTGCCATTTTCATTTCAAAACGAAATAAAGTAGAAATGCGACGCCGAGCGCGAACAGGAAGGCGTAGGTTTGCAGGTTGCCGGTTTGGACCTGGCGCAGGGCGCGGCCGACCAACTCAGTGGTGCCATGCACGCCACGCACGCCCAGGCCGGCGATGAGCCAGCGGTCGATCCAGTCGGCCACAGCCGCAAGGAAATCGTGGAACCGGATGAAGGTGGCCTGATAAAGCTCGTCGAAGTAGAACCGGTTGCGCATCCAAACGGAGAGTGCGCCAAGTTTGGCAGGCAAAGGATCCGTGGCGGCTTTGGCATAGAGGGTGTAGGCAGCGATGAAACCGATGACAACGGCCAGGAGTCCCAACGTGGTGGCGCCCGGAGCATCGACGAACGGGGCGATCAGTTGCCGGCCAACGGACAAAGACTCGTGGCCTTCGGCACCGACCAAAAACAGTTGGCCGCCGTAAATGTTTTCGATGCCGATGAACCCGCCAATCACGCTGAAAATGGCCAGAATGCGCAAAGGGATGACCATGACGGGCGGCGATTCGTGCGCGTGACCGGCGCTTTCGCTTCGGGTCGCATTGCCAAAGACGACGAACACCAGCCGGAACATGTAAAAGGTGGTGAGTATTGCGACCACGACGCCGAGGGCGAAGCGCCCGTAGGCATGTTCCTGGGCCGCGCGGGCCAGGATGGCGTCCTTGCTATAGAAGCCGCTGAAGGGCACGACGCCCGCAATCGCGAGGATGCCGGCCATGAAAGTCCAAAAGGTGACGGGCAGTTTCTGCCGCAGTCCGCCCATTTTCCAAATGTCCTGCTCGTGGTGCAGCGCGATGATGACGGAACCGGCACCAAGGAACAGCAGCGCCTGGAAGAAGGCGTGCGTGGTCAGGTGAAACATGGATTGGCCGGGACCACCCAACCCCACGCCCATGACCATGAACCCCAGTTGCGACAGGGTCGAGTAGGCGAGGATGCGCTTGATATCGTTCTGTTGCACGGCGATGAGCGCAGATAAAAGAGCAGTGAAGCCGCCGACCCAGGAGATCACTTCCAACGCCGGAGCGTTCAGCAGAAAAAAGATCCGGCAAAGCATGTATACGCCGGCGGCCACCATCGTGGCGGCGTGGATCAACGCGCTCACGGGTGTGGGACCTTCCATGGCGTCGGGCAACCACACGTGCAGCGGGAACTGAGCGCTCTTGCCGACGGCGCCGCAGAAGACGAGCAAGCCGGCAATCGTAGCTAATGGACCCAAAGCCTGCGGGGTACTGGTAAGGGCCTGGAGTTGGCCGAAGTGGACGGTACCGAGGGTGGCCCAAACCATCAAAATCCCAAGCAGAAAACCGAAGTCGCCCAGGCGGTTGGTGATAAAGGCCTTTTTGCCGGCATCGGCTGCGGCAGGCCGTTCAAACCAAAAGCCAATCAGCAAATAGCTCGAAACGCCGACCAGTTCCCAAAAGATGAACAGCTCGACAAAGTTGTTGGCGAGCACGATCCCAAGCATCGAAAAGGTAAACAAACTGAGCGAAGCGAAGAACCGGGAGAAACCCTCGTCGCCATGCATGTAGCCCCAGGAGTAAATGTGGATGAGGCTGGCGACGCCGGTGACTACCAGCATCATCATAAGGCTCAACCGGTCGAAACGCAGTCCGAAGTCCACCTGGAAGGGACCGATATTGAGCCAATTCGCAGCCGATTCCCGCACCTCCCATCCGGTGGCGCCGATGAAGATAAGGGTCAGGACGAACCCGGCGACCACTGCTCCTATCGAAAGGCCGGCGCTCAATTTCGCGTCCTTGTGCGTGAACAGCGTGATCAGCGCCGCCGCCGCCAAAGGGAGAAACAGGATGAGCCAGGGCAGGAGGTTCATGGCTATAGTTTCATCGTCGTTAGATCTTCGACATGATCCGTTTGGCGCTTGCGATAAAGCGCCACGATCAAGGCCAAGCCAACCGCCACTTCCGCCGCGGCAACCGTGATGATGAAAAACACAAACACCTGGCCATCGAGATTGTTGTTATTGCTGAATCGGGAGAAGGCCACGAGCGCGAGGTTGGCCGCGTTGAGCATCAATTCCAGGCCCAAATAAATAATCAGCAGGTTTCGGCGGGTAATCACGCCCAGCAATCCGAGGGCAAACAGGATGACACTTACGACGAGGTAATGTTCCAAGCCGACGTTCATTTCAGCTCCTTTTTGCTCAGCAACACCACACCCACCATTGCTACGAGAAGCAACAGGGACACGATTTCGAATGGGAGCAAATAATCATGGAAGAGCAATTGTCCAAGCGGGATGGTGCCGCCTTCGACGGTGGGGCTGGAAGGCACACTCAGGGGAGCCACCGCCTTAAGGCTCCGAGCAAAAATTACCAAAATAGCGCCGACGGCGATGAGGCCGGCTACAATAGCGCCTTTCTTGATTTTTTGACGCTCCTCCAGACGAAGATCCAGGAGCATGATTACGAACAGAAAGAGAACCATTACCGCGCCCGCGTAGACGAGCACCTGCACGGCCGCCAGGAAGAACGCGTGCAGAAGAACGAACAACCCCGCCAGGGAAGCGATGGTCAGCACGAGGAACATCGCGCTGGTGACCGGATTGCGGCTGAACGGGTTGGCAACGACCAAAAACCCGAACACAAGGGTCAGGAAGGCGAAGACGTAAAATAAAATATCAGCCAGCACGGCGTTGGGTTGTTACACGATTGCGGCCTCAAAGTCACGGCGCAATTCCTTGCGCGCGCGCTTCGTCCGCTTTCTTTTTCCACTTGCGGATCTGGTCCTGGTGGGTGCCGCCCAGAGCGAGGAGTTTCTCTTTATTATAAATCATCTCGGCGCGGCTGCTGCCGGTGAGCGAATAATCTTTCATCAAAAAGATGGCCTCTTCCGGACAAACTTCCTGACAGAATCCGCAGAAGATGCAGCGGAGCATGTTGATCTCAAATTCCTTTGGCGCCTTCTCAACGTTGCCAACTTCCGGGGCGCCGTCGGGTCCGGGGGGCGCGATGCGGATAGCCTTAGGCGGACAAACGAATTCGCACAACTGGCAGGAAACGCACTTGGTCCGGCCTTCCTGGTCTTTTACCAGGTAGGGCGCGCCGCGGTAGCCATCCGGCACCACCCATTTTTCTTCCGGATACTGAAGCGTGACCTTTTTTCTGAAGAAATGCTTGATGGTCACTTTGAATCCGCCCCACATGGCCGGCAGATAAAGGCGCTCCAGGAAATTGAGTTTTTTGCGGTTAAGAATCATTTGTTTAGCGCCCACAACACGACGGCCGTGACCACGATATTAAGCAGCGCCAGCGGTATAAACCGGCGCCAACCCAGATCCATCAGCTGGTCATAGCGGAAGCGCGGCCACATCCAACGAACCCAAATCACGATGAATTCGAGGGCCAGCATCTTGGCCAGGAATATTCCAACCTGCAAAATCCCGATACCGATGCTGCCGGCCGGCTGGTCGAGGCCGGCGAAGGGAAGAGTCCAGCCGCCCAGGAAGAGTGTCACCATCATGGCGCAGGCAGCGGTCATCGCGGCGTATTCGCCCATAAAAAACAGCGCGAATTTGATCGAGCTGTATTCGACGTTGTAACCGCCGGCCAACTCCTGTTCCGATTCCGGCAAGTCGAACGGCAAGCGATTGGTCTCGGCGAACATCGCCGCCAGGAAAATCGCGAAAGCCACGGGTTGCTGGACGATAATCCAATGGAAAAAGCTGCCGGCTTGATATTCGATCACCTGGCTCAGATTCAAACCGCCCACCAGCAGAAATACGGGGATCACCGACATGCCCATCGCGATCTCGTAGGAGATCATTTGCGCGCTCGACCGGATGCCGCCCAGGAACGGGTATTTGGAATTGGCGGCGTATCCCGCGAGAACAATCCCATAAACGCCGAGCGAAACGATCCCGAACGTATAGAGGATGCCGACATTGAGATCGGCGATGACCATCTTTTGGTTTCCGAGTTGCGAACCGAAAGGAATGATGGCGACTGTCAGCAAGCTGGGGATCATCACAATGGCAGGGGCCAGCCAGAAATAAGCCTTGCGCACGTGTCCCGGAGTGAAGTCTTCCTTCAGGAACGCCTTGAGAGCGTCGGCGGCCGGCTGCAATAAGCCAAATATTCCGACGCGGTTCGGTCCGTGGCGATCCTGGATGGCGGCCGCGACTTTGCGCTCTACCCAGACCGCGTAGGCCACGATGAACATCAGCACAGAAAAAACACAGATGATCTTGATCGCGCTGAAGAGAACGAATTGCGTGAATGGAGACAGTTGAGCGAGGAGAGTCATCGGCAACCGCCTCCTGGTAGCGCCGATTTGTAAGAGCGCGGAGCGTCCCGATTCCGCATCGGGACTGTATCGCCGATTTGCAATCGGCAGACTGCCGGCACGGTCACGCGCAACCACTTTCCAAGCCCCCGACCGATCCCGATAGCCTGCAGGTTGTAAACCTGCGATACGGCAGATTGGAAATCTGCGCTACCTACCGTTCGGCTCATGCGTGTCGTCATAGGCTAGATCGTCACCGTTGCGCCCGTATCGCCCAGGCCGGCCCAGGTTAAGCCATTGAACGCCGCTACTTCCTTCGCCATGAGATTGAACAGCCCCTCGATGCTCACAAAGCCATCCTGGCCCGTCACATTGAATACGAGCTCATGCAGGAATTCCCATTCCGGCCTAGCCTGCCCGGGCGGTTCAACGGCTTTCATGAACTTTTGGACCCGGCCTTTGATGTTCGTGAAAGTGCCGCGTTTCTCGGCATGCGCGCAACCTGGCAACAAATAATGCGCCAGCCGGGTGGTTTCGTTCGGCAGGATGTCACTCACGACCAGCATCTCGAGCTTGTTGAGCAGATCCGGACCGATCCCCTGCCTCGTCACATCCTCTCCGAAGACAATCAGGGTCTTTATGCGTCCGGCGCGAATTCCTTCCGCGATTTTCGGAAGGTTCGAGCCCATAGGCTCGGCTGCGATACCCGTAAGCCGCGCTCCGGCCGAGTTGGGATTGCGATCCGCATTGAGCAGCAGCTTGTCCGCTTCGCCCTGACGAGGCACCGAATCCGTCAGGGCGCCAAATTTTTTAGCGAGCTTAGCCAGGAGGTAGAGCTCTTCGTTCGTCTGTCGCGCCGAGGCCACGATCGCAACCGAACCGGAGGGGACTTTGCTTAAAGAAACGGAGATTTCGTTCAGGATCTGGCTCCAGCCTAATTCGGGCGCCGGGCCACGGCCTTCGGCCTTCTTTCGGGCCTCGTATTTCGGACTCCGCACTTTCGTTAGCCGGTCCTCGCGCCCTACCCATTTGTAGTGGAGCCGCCCGTAGTCGCACATCCAGCAGGCGTTGACGGCGTCATTCTCGCGTGGCTCGTAACGATAGATTTTCTCCTCGCGCGAACCGATGATGATGTTGCATCCGGTGGCGCAACTGGTGCAGATGCTCTTGGTTTCTTTCAGGAACCAGACGCGCATTTGGAAGCGGAAATCTTTCGATGTCAGCGCGCCGACCGGGCAGATGTCGACTGTGTTGAGGGTGTAATTGTTGTCAAAGGGTTTACCCGGGTAACCGGTGAGCGTGTTGTAGCTGCCGCGATTAACGATGCCGAGCGCGTCGTCTCCGACCACATCTTTGGTGAACCGAATGCAGCGTGTGCACAAAATGCAGCGCTCGTCATCGAGCACGATTCGTGGGCCGAGATCTACGCGTTTGGGCTTATGTACCTTTGGCTCCGCAAACCGGCTCTCGGATTTGCCGTAATCCACCGAATACTCCTGCAGCTTGCACTCGCCCGCCTGGTCGCAAATCGGGCAATCCAGAGGATGGTTGATGAGCAGAAACTCCAGCACGCCCTGCCGCATTAGTTTCACGGCCGGAGTATTCGTGTAGATCTCCATGCCCGGCGTGATCGGCGTGGCGCAGGCAATCGCCGGGCGGGGTGACTTCGTGATTTTGGGCGTGCCGTCCGGATTCAAAATCGGCTTGCGGTCCGGCCCCATCGCCGGTGTGCCGAACTCCACGAGACACATACGGCAATTACCGGCCACCGGCAGTTTCGGATGATAGCAATAATGAGGCACGTCCACCTTCGCCATCGCACAAGCCTGAATCATCGTCGTTGGCAAAGGTTTGCCGGTGATTGGGTCCGCCATCGTCTTCGGCACCTCGATGGCGTTGCCGTCGACCTTCACCGTGAGCTTTTCGACCGGGGGCGGCGCGGGCTTTGTTTCGGCTGGAGTAGTGGTTGACATCTGATTTAGTGAGCCAGGGCAGGGCTTGGCTCCGGTTTAGCTTGAGGTGCTGTCGCGCCGGCCTGCCTCGATCTTAGTTCTTCATCCGCTGTTCCTCGCGCCACAAACTCATCTTTAAACTTGGCAACAAAACTCTGCACGGGCCAGGAACAGGCTTCGCCGAAGGCGCAAATGGTCCGGCCGCCGGGAATGTTATCGGCGATTTTCACCAGGTAGTCGGCATCTATCTGGCGCCCCTGGCCATGGGTCATTCGATGCAGGGCTTTGGCCATCCAAAGCGAGCCCTCGCGGCAAGGCGTGCATTGACCGCAGCTTTCGTGCGCGTAAAACTCGCTGATATTGGCCAGCGCCTTCACGATATCGGTCGAGTCATCCATCACAATGATCGCTCCGGACCCGGACATGCTGCCGGCGGCGATCAACGAATCGAAATCATAAGGCAGGTCCAGCATGTCCAATTCCTGCTCGGTGTCTTTTCCGTCGGGACCTTTGCGCTTCAGCTTGAATTTTTCGCCCGCCTTAAAAACTTTGGCCGAAGATCCGCCGGGGATGAGCGCTTTGAGTTTGCGGCCGTCACGCAAACCTCCTCCGAACGCAGGGTCGTTAATGAGTTGACCGATTGTAACTTTGCCTACCTCAACTTCGTAATATCCAGGGCGCTTCACATGGCCGCTGATACTCACGATACGCGTCCCGGTATTGTTGGGAGTTCCCAATTTGGCGAATTCCGAGCCGCCCATCGCCACGATGTGCTTCACCGCACAAAGCGTTTCGACGTTGTTGACGATGGTGGGACACATGTAGAGGCCCAACACGGCAGGGAAGTAGGGCGGCTTGATGCGCGGATAGGCGCGCTTGCCTTCGAGTGATTCAATCAAGCCGGTTTCCTCGCCACAAATATATGCTCCGGCGCCGCGATGAACGTGGATCTCCAAATCAAAGCCGCTACCCAGAATATTTTTGCCGAGGAAATTCTTCACCCGAGCTTCCTTCAGCATCCGGTTCAGGATTTTGGCGCCCTCCATGAACTCGCCGCGGATGTAAATGTAAGCCAGGTGGACGTCATTGGCGTAGCACGAGATGATCATCCCCTCGAGCATCTGGTGCGGATCCTTGTAGAGGATCTGCTTGTCTTTGAATGTCCCCGGTTCGGACTCGTCGGCGTTGCAAATGAGGTAAATCGGTTTGCCGCTCTTACGATCCACGAAGGACCATTTCAGGCCGCACGAGAATCCCGCCCCACCACGGCCGCGCAACCCCGACTTTTTGACTTCCTCGCGCAGTTGCTCCGGGCCGCTCAAGGTTTTGCCATCGGGTAGCGCCTTGGGCTGCAACGTCAGCGCCTTGCGCAATGCCTCATAGCCGCCATGGCGCAAATAGCACTCGATATCCGGCGTGTAGCCGGACTCGTCGGCGTGCTTCAGTATTAAGCGATACTCTTGAGGCATTGTCAGGCGGATTGGGGTGTTGGATTTATGGATTGATGGATTATTGGATTAATGGAGTGGCGTTTGCTGCTGCCTGTGAGATTTCTCCGGCAACAATCCAAAAATCCATTAATCCATAAATCCATTGGGATGGCGCGGGGGCGCCTTGACTCTAAGCGGAGATTTCCTACCTTAGGAAGGCGCGTTTGCCCGATGGTGTAACGGTAGCACAGCAGACTCTGGATCTGTTTGTCATGGTTCAAATCCATGTCGGGCAGCCAACCGTTTAATGCGGAGTGCGGAACGAGGAGTGCGGAATGAGGGATCATTTGCAACCTCCGATAATCTCCGCCGCTTTCGTTTCTGAGACCCCTTCGTAGAATTTGTCGTTGCACATCATTACGGGCGCGGTCCCGCAACTGGCCAGGCATTCCACAAACTCGACCGTGAATTTTCCGTCCTTGGTCGTTTGCGTGCCATGCCCGTGCGGATCGAGGCCCAGTTTATTGCAGAGATAATCGTGCAGCTCGTACGAACCACCCAGCGCACAGCTCAACGTCCGACAGACCCGCAGATGATATTTCCCTACCGGTTTCTGTTGGAACATCGGGTAGAAGGTCACCAACTCGTAGACGTTGATTGGCTGCAATTCGAGCTTGGCGGCGATCCATTCGACTGCCTGGCGCGAGATAAATCCAAATTGCTCCTGCACGGCGTGCAGCAGCATCAGGGAGGCGCTGCGCTTTTTCGGGTAATGCGTGATGACCTCGCCGATTTCCGCTTCGAGGTGGGCCGGCACAGCGAAATCGGGTTGCTCGCGCAACGCGTTCGGAATTGGCTGGGCGTTGCTTAGGTTCATCGGTCGCACTCTCCCATGACAAAATCAAACGAGCCAAGCACGGCCACCACATCGCTGACCATATGTCCAGGCAGGAGCTTAGGCAGGATGCTCAGGTTCACGAAGGACGGGGATCGGATTTTCAACCGGTGTGGCGTGCCGCCACCCTTGCTATAAATATAGAACCCCAGCTCACCTTTAGGATTCTCGTGGCCGAAGTAAATCTCACCCGCAGGCGCATTCACGCCCTGGGTCACATTGATGAAATGATGAATTAGCTCTTCCATCCGGGTCAGCACGCGTTCTTTGGGCGGCAACGCGATCTTACCGTCGGGCACGTTCACCGGTCCGCCTGGTAGTTTATCGAGGCACTGGTTGAGGATGCGGACGCTTTGGCGCATCTCTTCGACGCGCAGCAGATAGCGATCGTAGCAGTCTCCTTTGGAGCCAACCGGCACATCGAACTCGAGCTGGTCGTAGATCAGGTACGGCTGGGTCTTGCGCAGATCGTGGTCGAGACCACAGCCGCGGAAATTCGGCCCGCTCAGACCATAATCGATTGCCTCTTCTTTTGAGATCACCGCAATCCCTTGAGTGCGATCCACAAAGATCCGGTTGCGGCTAAGCAACGTTTCGGTTTCGTCGATATTCACCATTACTTCGCGGCAGAATTTGCGGCATTGCTCGACCCAGCCCGGCGGCAGGTCGCGTGCGACACCGCCGATGCGCGTATAACTCGTGGTGAACCGCGCGCCGGTCAGTGATTCGCAGAGATTGTACACCTTCTCGCGTTCAGTGAAGGTGTGGAGAAAGACAGTCATCGCGCCAACATCCATGGCAAACGAGCCCAGGCCCAGAAGATGGGAGGCGATCCGGGCAAGCTCGCAGCAAATCACGCGAATGAACTGGCAACGTGGGGGCAACTGTTTATCGATGCCCAGTAACTTCTCGACTGCCAGCGCATAGGCCACGTTGTTGGCCAGCGGGGCCAGGTAATCCAGCCGATCCGTGTACGGGATGAACTGGGTGTAGGTCATGTTTTCGGCGATCTTTTCGTCGCCGCGATGCAGATAACCTATGTCCGGAGTCGCCTTGGTGATGATCTCGCCGTCCAGCTCGAGCACGATGCGCAAAACGCCGTGGGTCGCAGGGTGTGACGGTCCCATATTCAGGACCATCTTCTCGCCGTGCAACTCCTGGAGTTCGTCGGCTTGCGCCGCTCGCGCCCCGGCATCCGGCAACTGAATTTCGCGCAATTCAGCCATTTACTTTTTAGGCTCGATGGGCCCCGGACCGTAGGATTCCCCATGCGCTTTTTTGATATCTTGCCGGCGTTCCAACCGCGCGTTCGTTTCCAGCGCGTCGGTCTGCGGTATCCGGACTCGCGGCTCGCGTGACAGCGCGTCTTTGCCACCGGCAATCGTAACGAATGGTCCACCCACCAGCGGCGCCGGCTCTGTGAACGCCACCTCCGGCAGGTCACTGGGGCGGCCTGACAGAGGAAAATCCTTGCGGAGTGGATAATATGGGTAGCCATCCCACATCAAAATGCGGCGCAGATCTGGGTGATCGCGGAATCGGATGCCCATCATGTCGTAGATCTCCCGTTCGTGCCAGTTTGCCGTCCGCCACACGCCGGTGACCGTCGGGGCTTCTGCTTTCTCCTCACTCACCTCCGCCCTGAGACGCAGATACCGCAAGTGACTGTAGCCATACAGGTGGTATACCAAGCTAAACCGCGGGTCCTCGCCGTAGTTATCGATACTCGTAATATCCACCAGGTAATCGAAGCCCAGATCCTTTTTGGCAAAGGCGCAAATCTCCGGCACGCGTTCCACGTCAGAAATCTTAAGCGTAAGCTCACCGCGAAATTCCACCGGCCCGCTTAGTAAGTCCGGGAATTTCGCCTGGAGCTGCTGCGCGAGCGCCGGTGCTGTCGGAGCGGATTGTGGATTGGCGCTCATCTTAGGGCCAAAAAACAAGCGAAATACACGAAATGGTTCTAAATGGATCGCTCATTTCGACTGGGCTTTGGTTCGTGTATTTCGTGATTTCACCTTCTGGGCTCACGCAACCTTCTTCAGGGTGGCTAGCGCCGGCTCTTTGTCCACCTTGTCCTGCAATTTGAGCAAAGCGTCGAGCAATGCCTCAGGGCGGGGCGGGCAACCCGCCACATACACGTTTACAGGCACAATCCGATCAACCCCCTGGAGCACGGCGTAACTGCGATACATGCCGCCGGTCGAGGCGCAGGCGCCCATCGCAATCACCCATTTAGGCTCAGCCATCTGGTCGTAAATGCGCTTAACGGCGAGCGCCATTTTGTAAGTGACCGTGCCGGCAACGATCATGACGTCTGATTGCCGAGGGGAGAACCGCATCACTTCGGCCCCGAATCTGGAAATGTCAAACCGGCTGGCGCCGGTGGCCATCAACTCAATGGCGCAACACGCCAGGCCCATGGGCATTGGCCAAAGCGAGTTTTTCCGGCCCCAATTGGCTCCGGCGTCCAGGTTCCTTCGAAACCAACCGACCGCCGCATCCCGTCGCGTAACAATGACGTCGCCCTCCACTTTCGAGTTGTAGCCGATTTCCGTTTGAGTGCGCATAAGGGTTTTCGCCGAAGCCGAACAGAGCTTCGCACTGGAACCTAATCAGCGCTTGAAACCGGGGCAAGTTGAATCTGGGTCAGGCTGAGAGTCAGCGGCTTAGCAGAGCGCAAAAGCAGATGTCCGGCTGGATTCGAAAAACTATTTTTCGTTGGCAGCCTCAGCTACGGCTTCCCGAATGGCTTTTTTGAACTTGTCGATACCTTCATCAAAGGCCGCCGCCATAGTGAGCACTGGTGTCTTGCGGACCCGGCGTTTGAAAGATTTCAAATTAGTCTCGGCAACCGTTTCATCCATTTTATTGGCCACTACCAACCGTGGTTTTTCCAGCAAACCCGGATCGTACAGCTCCAATTCCTTTAACAGATTCCGATAGTCATCCCAAGGCGTACGGCCATCGGTCCCGGCCATATCCAGCACCAAAACCAGCACCTGGCATCGCTCGATGTGCCGCAAGAATTCATGGCCCAGCCCCACGTTCTGGTGCGCCCCTTCGATTAATCCTGGAATATCGCAAACGGTGAGCCGGTGAAAATCCGCGTATTCGACAATGCCGATTTGTGGATGCAATGTCGTGAACGGATAGGGGGCGATTTTCGGACGCGCATGAGAAATGGCCGTCAGCAACGTCGATTTGCCCGCGTTGGGATAACCCACCAGCCCAACTTCCGCGATGATGCGGAGTTCGAGCAGAAAGTCCCCTTCATCACCAGGCTCGCCGGGTTGGGCGAACCGGGGCGCCTGGCGTGCCGCCGTCGCGAAATTCCGGTTCCCCAGACCGCCGCGCCCGCCTTTGCAAAGCACAAACCGCTGTCCGTGTTGGGTCAGGTCCGCAGCCAGCTCGCCATTGGAGTTCGGGCTGGGCGACGGTGACACTTCCGGGGGCTTGCTGAGGTCGATTTCCAACGCCCGAACGCTAGCCGAAGTGCGGAATAATGGCCGGCCGGCCGAACCTATCGCCAGAGCTGGCGACTTAACTCCTGGTTGCGCATCTGATGCTTCGGCTGAGAGCCGCCACACCAAAGTTCCACAAGGAACTTTAACAACGAGATCCTTCCCCGCATGCCCATCCATCCCTTTGCCCAAGCCTCCCTGGCCATCCTGCGCAACAAGGCGCGGCTGGTAGTATTGCGCGATGAGGTTGTTCAGGTCGTGGTCTGCTTCCAAAATGACGTCGCCGCCTCGACCGCCATTGCCTCCGCTTGGCCCACCCTTAGGCCGATACTTCTCACGCTGAAATGCCACGCAGCCTTTGCCGCCGTGGCCCGCCCGTGAGTAGACTTTTATTTCGTCGACGAACACAAAAACGGCGAGGCCGAGGCCTCGCCGCAAAATCAATTGAAAGGATTTGCTAGGTTGCAGCCGTGGCGGCCGTCTCGGCCTTCACATTGATGCGATGGCCATCTTTGTCAAAGCTCACTCGGCCATCGACCAGAGAGAACAGGGTCCAATCCCGCCCGGTTCCCACGTTCTGTCCGGCAACAAACTTTGTGCCACGCTGCCGCACCAAAATGCTCCCAGCTGTGACGAGCTCGCCGCCGTATCGTTTCACACCCAAACGCTTGCTGGCGCTATCGCGCCCGTTTCGAACGCTGCCTTGTCCTTTCTTATGTGCCATAAAATTCTATTCTCCTTGCACCTCTTAAGGGGCGCTAGAGTTTGATCTCTTTAATTTTTACCACGGTCAGTTCCTGCCGATGGCCGATGGTTTTGCGATAACCTTTGCGGCGTTTCAACTTGAACGCGACCTTCTTCTCGCCGCGAATGTGCTCGACCACGTCGGCCACCACGGCGGCGTTGGCCACTGTCGGAGAGCCGACGGAAAGCTTGCCGTCATTGCTCACCAGCAAGACGCGTTCGAAAGTCACCGGCTGCCCGGCTTCGATTGCCAACCGCTCGACTTCCAGTGTATCGCCGGCGCTGACCCGATACTGTTTGCTTCCGGTTTCTATAATTGAGTAAGTCACAAAACAAATATCCCGTTCTTAAGGGAACGGAAATTTTACGAACGCTAGACGAAATTGCAAACGGAAAAATGTAAATAATTGGCAGCGCGCATTTTGTAGCGTTTTTGGAGGAGGCGCAAAACTGTCGCGCCTGTTGACTAATTCCACAAGATTGTGCTACTTGAACACCGTGCTCATCCACACAGACTTAAATGGGTTGCCTTTATGTTGTCTCAGGTCAATGCAACGACCGGGCGAACGCATCTGGATGTTGCCACAGTTGTGACTGTCGGAACCACAGAACCCTGAATGCCCATGAGCGTTAATCTAAAACAATTTGAAGTCTGGTTCGTCACCGGTAGCCAGCATCTTTATGGCCCTGAAACCCTGAAGCAGGTTGCCACTCATTCACGTGAAATTGCCAAAGCGCTTAATGCCGCGCCGGCAATCCCGGTCAAAGTCACTTACAAAGATGTTCTCGTCAGTACGGAAGCGGTGACCGACCTCTGCCAGGCGGCAAACAACGATGCGAACTGCATCGGCCTTATCACTTGGTGCCACACGTTCTCGCCTTCGAAGATGTGGATTAACGGTCTCAAACAGCTTCGTAAACCGCTTGCGCACCTGCATACCCAGTACAACCGCGACATCCCGTGGGGCACGATCGATATGGATTTCATGAACCTGAACCAGGCCGCGCACGGGGATCGCGAGCACGGGTTTATCATGAGCCGTTTGCGGCTGAACCGCAAAGTGGTCGTAGGTTTTTGGCAGGAGGCCGCTGTCCAGGAAAGGTTGGGCGCGTGGGCGCGAGCCGCCGCCGCCTGGGCGGATTGGCAGGGAGCAAAGTTCTGCCGATTCGGTGACAATATGCGGGAAGTAGCGGTGACGGAAGGCAACAAGGTCTCCGCGCAAATTAAGTTCGGTTTCTCAGTGAACGGTTACGGTGTCGGCGATCTGGTTCAGTCGGTCAACGCGGTATCAGACGCGGCTGTTGCCAAGCTGACGCAGGAATATGAAAAGACCTACGAAGTCGCACCGGACCTTCGGAAGGGTGGAGCTCGGTATTCCTCGGTGCAAGAAGCCGCTCGGATCGAGTTGGGTTTGCGCGCGTTTCTCGAGCGGGGAAACTTCAAAGGGTTCACTACAACCTTCGAAGATTTGCACGGCCTGGTTCAACTGCCGGGAATCGCTCCGCAACGATTGATGGCGGAGGACTATGGATTTGGCGCCGAAGGCGATTGGAAAACCGCGGCCCTGTTACGAGCCACGAAAGTGATGGCGGCAGGGCTCCCAGGCGGGACCTCCTTCATGGAAGATTACACGTATCACCTCGAATCCGGCGCCACAAAGGTGCTGGGCGCGCACATGCTTGAGATCTGCCCTTCTATCGCCAAGGGCAAGCCGTCGCTGCAGGTTCATCCGCTTGGCATCGGAGGAAAGGCAGACCCTGCTCGTCTTGTTTTCGACACACCTGCAGGGCCTGGACTCAATGCCAGCCTTATCGACCTCGGAAACCGGTTTCGTTTGTTGGTGAACGAAGTGGACGTTGTCGCGCCGAACAAACCTATGCCCAAGCTCCCAGTCGCGCGGGCATTGTGGGCGCCGAAACCCAACTTTGCCGATGCTTGCGGCTGCTGGATTTACGCCGGCGGCGCCCACCACACGGCTTTTAGCCAGGCCGTTACAACCGAAATGCTGGAAGATTTTGCCGCGATTGCCGACATTGAATTGGTCGTGATCGACCGCGAGACCCGGCCGCGCCCATTCAAACAGGAACTCGCTTGGAACGAAGTGGCTTATGGCTTGAAGAGCGGCTGGGTTGCCTAACTACAAAATCAAACAGAAAGGTGGAGACTGCTATGAATACATCAAAGCAGATGAAAGCTGCTGCCGCGCTTTTGCTTGCGAGTCTTTGCGCCGGCGCCCAAACCGCCAGGATCTCAGTGGCTGTTGATCACCCCGCGCACATAATTCCTTCAACGCTCTGGGGTGTTTTCTTCGAAGACATCAATCTCTCCGCCGATGGCGGCATCTACCCTGAGCTGGTGCAGAACCGTTCCTTTGAGGATGCCTCCACACCTGAGCACTGGACCTTCAACTGTACAGATGGCAAAAGCACGGCGACAATCTCGGGGCCCGACTACTCCGGCCGGCGCCCCTCTCCGCCGCTCAACCCCATTAACCCCCACAGCCTTCACGTTCAGGCACACGGAGCCTTCTCACTCGAGAACGACGGTTACTGGGGCATGAACATGGTCAAAGGCGATCATTACACGCTCAAATTCGCAGCCCGCACCACGGACGGCTTCAATGCGCCACTTACCGCGCGCATAGTCAGTTCAACCGGCGCCGAGCTGGCTTCGGGCCAGGTCGAAGGCGTCGGTTCCCGCTGGCGGTATTACACCCTGGATCTCGCTCCCTCGGAATCCGATCCCAAAGCCAAACTGGTCCTGTCCGGCTCAGGCGAAGGGTCGTTGTTCCTCGACATGGTTTCGTTGATGCCGCAGAGGACATGGAAAAGCCACGGTTTGCGGGTGGACCTGGCCGAATCCTTGAATGCTCTCAAGCCTGCTTTCATGCGATTCCCGGGAGGTTGCTGGGTCGAAGGCGATGACATGGCCCACATGTATCACTGGAAGAACACTATCGGCGACATCGATGCGCGCATTCCGCTTTGGAATATCTGGCGATACAACGCCACGCACGGCCTCGGTTTTCATGAGTATCTGCAGCTGTGTGAAGATCTCGGGGCGACACCGTTATTTGATATCAACTGCGGCATGTCGCACCGCGAAAACATTCCGCTCTCGCAAATGGGTCAGTGGGTCCAGGACGCGCTGGACGCCATTGAGTATGCCAATGGCCCAGCGGACTCGTTCTGGGGCGGGCAGCGCGCCAAAGCCGGTCATCCCGGTTCGTTCCATTTGAAGTACCTGGAAATTGGGAATGAAAATGGCGGGCCGGCTTACCGCGAACGCTGGCCGCTGTTCGTGAACGCCATCCGCGCAAAACATCCCGAAATTCAATTCGTTGCCAATCATTGGCAGGGTGGATATCCCAGCAGCCCGCAGCCCGATGTCGTGGACGAACACTTCTATGACACGCCGGAGTGGTTCATGCGGAACGCCACCCATTTCGACAAATACTCCCGCACCGGTCCAAAGATCTTTGTTGGTGAATATGCTGTTACGCGCAACTGCGGCCTGGGCAACCTGCGCGGCGCCATCGGCGAAGCGGCTTTCATGACCGGGCTCGAACGCAACTCGGATGTTGTGGTTATGGCCAGCTACGCGCCGCTGTTCGTTAATCTCAACCATCGCGCCTGGAACCCGGACCTGATCAACTTCGACAGTTCCAAGTGGTATGGCTTGCCTAGCTATTACGTTCAACAGATGTTTTCCGCGAATCGAGGCGACGTTTCGCTGCCCGTCCAGGTCCAGGCATCAATCGTCGAGTCGGCCCCCAAAGGCGGCATGATTGGTGTCGGCACTTGGAATACTTCAGCGGAATTCAAAGACATTAAAGTCACCTCGTCCGACGGGAAGATCCTGTTCGAATCCAATTTCAGCAAAGGCACCGATGACTGGAAGCTGCTCGGTGACGGCGCCAATTGGAAGGTGCAGGACGGCGTGCTCCGGCAAACTGGCGAGCGCGAGTTCATCCGCGCACTGGCCGGCCAGCGGGATTGGATGGACTACACCATGACGCTGAAAGCGCGAAAGATCTCCGGCGCCGAAGGATTCCTGATCCTGTTCCGGATTAACGGCGATGAAGACCGCACCTGGTGGAATATCGGCGGGTGGAACAATACCGCCGATGCCATTGAAGCAGGCGAAACCCTGGATTCGAAAGAGTCGCACATCGAGACGGGACACTGGTACGACCTCAAAGTTGTGCTGAGCGGCAAGAACGTAAAATGTTACCTGGATGGCCAATTGATTCATGATCTCAATTACGAGATCGGCGGCAATGTCCCCACCCTCTACGCCGCTGCCGCCACCGAGAACGTCACCGGCGATGTCATCGTGAAGGTGGTCAACGCCAGCGAGCAACCGCTCGCAACGGATATTGACCTCGCCGGCGCGACCCACTTGACGGGCAAAGGCCTGGCGACCTGCCTGACCTCTGAAAGCGCTACGGACGAGAATTCGCTCGAGAATCCGACCAAAGTTTCGCCCAAATCCGAGCCTGTGCAGTTCAGCGGCACAGCAATCAAACGGTCATTCCCGGGAAATTCTCTTACGGTTTTGCGGCTCAAAACAAAGAATTAGCAAAACCGTATGGACCGCGTCCTCGCGGTTCCGGGAATCTGCCGTATGATTAGCACAACACTCAGGGCGTGGCTTTGGCTCGCGTTGAGTGCTTTGCTTGCGCTTCGAGCTTTGGCTCAGGAGCCAAAAGCGCCGGCCACACTTCCCGAGCTGCAACACCGCCTGACTGAGCTTGTCGAGCAGTCCAAATACGCCGGTGCACTGTGGGGAGTAAAAATCGCTTCGCTGGACAGTGACAAAACGCTTTTCGAACACAACCCCCACAAACTTTTCAGTCCCGCGTCCAACTCCAAGCTCTATACTGTAGCCCTGGCGCTCGATCGCCTCGGTCCTGACTACCGCATCAAGACTTCTCTATACGCAAAATCAAAGCCGGACCGAAGCGGTACCCTGGCAGGAGATCTTATCATTTACGGTCGCGGTGACCCAACCATCAATGCGCGGTTAAACGGCGGGGATATTCTCAAGGCGCTTGAACCTTTGGCTAATGTCCTTACCAATGCCGGTGTAAGGCGAATCACGGGCGATTTGATAGGCGATGCAAGTTATTTTCGCGGCCCTGAATATGGTTCAGGTTGGGTATGGGAGGATTTGGAATATTACTATGGCGCTGAGGTAAATGCACTTACGATAAATGACAATATATTGTCAATATCAGTCGCGCCTGGTGACAATCTTGGACAGTTGGCCAGGTTGTCGCCCTCCATTAACACCTCCTATTTGGTTTTCAGCAACCGGATTCAAACCGTGCAGAGCGGTGCAAGAAGAGTGGTTCATTTCTACCGCCCATTAGGAGGCAATCTTGTCTATGCACAGGGTCAGGTCCCGATGGGGACCAACAGTTTCTCGGAAGAGGTTCCGGTTCATAATCCCGCGGGATTGTTCCTGGACCTGTTTAGGCAGGTGCTGTTGCGCCATGGGATCCAGGTCCAAGGCAAATTGCGGACATTGAACTGGCTCGATCGTGGGCCGGTTCCGCTGGACTGCGACGCTATGGTCGAATTGGGCGCCGTGGAATCATTACCGATGCGTGACCTGGCGCGGGAGGTATTTAAGCCTTCGCAAAACCTGTACACGGACCTGATTTTGGCGCATGTCGGTGAGAAGAACCGCTCCAGCGACGACCATCCGGAGGAGACTTCGGAGGACTTGGGGATCCGGGAACTGAACAAATTCCTGGTAGAAGCCGGCATTAACCACGGCGAGGTGATTTTTGAGGAAGGCTCAGGCTTATCGCGGGACAACCTAACCACGCCGAACGCGACGGTAACACTGTTGCAATGCGCGAGCCGCCGGCCGTGGGCAGGGGTTTATACTGATGCTTTGCCCGTGGCGGGGGTGGACGGCACATTGCGAAACCGGATGAAAGGCACGGTGGCGGAGGGCAAGCTGAAGGCCAAAACCGGGACGCTGCGTTGGGCTAGCTCGCTGTCAGGCTATGTGACCAGCGCGGCCGGGGAGCACCTGGTGTTTTCCTTTATGGTGAACCGGTTTCAGGGCACGGCTGGCAATTCGGCCCGCACGGACCTGGATGCGATGGGAGTGCTGCTGGCGGGTTTTACCGGGCGAAGCCAGGAGTAAACACCCCGTTCTTTTCTGGTTGCCTTGCCGAGGGCTTTGGCTAGAGTGCGGCCCATGCCGGAGATTGTCGATTTTGTAAATCGTGGGGCGGCTTCGATCACACCTGCCGTTGTGGAAAAGATGCTCAGGCATCTGCCACAGTGGAAACTGGAGTTCACCCAGATTTACGAACCTCTTTTCCCACACCTGGTCGACCAGCTCGAATTCCTGGCCAACGTGATTGAAGACACCGCCGAGGGAGCTTACAAGGATTTGCCGTACAACGCCTTCGCTCAGGCTGTTTTTGCGCTGATTTACGCGCATAAAAAGGTCGGCATCATCCCGGATACCGTCCTGAGCCTGGGGCGGGCGGATGATTCCAGTGTGGTGCGCGCAGTGTTAATCCAGAACGAGAAGGCGTTCGCGATTTACGCCGCCTCACAGAATCAGGAGTGGTCGAAGATTACGAGTCAGCCTTAGCAGACAGGCAGCGCTTCAAATTCCTCTATCTGGTCCTTGTATTTCGACCGTGATGGCGTAATTTCCACGGTCCAAAGCACAAATCACCAACCATCATGAAAAACGTACTCGCCTGCCTCACTATTGCCAGCCTCACCGTCCTCTGCGCTCGCGCAGAAACCACGACCACCCTCAGCGACGTTCATATCTGCTGCCAAAGCTGTGTGAAAGGCGCCGAGAAAGCGGTCGGCAAGGTCAAGGATGTCACAGCCAATGTGGACCAGGACGCGAAGACCATCACCTTGACCGGACCTGACAAGGATAGCGTCCAAAAGGCCGCCGATGCACTGGTCGGCGCCGGCTACTTCGGCAAAAGCAGCAACCCGGAAATCAAATTGGTGAGCGACACTGGTGCAAAAGGAGCAAAAGTCGAATCGCTCAAGCTCGAAGGCGTGCACCTGTGCTGCGGCAAATGCGTTTCGGCGGTGGACAAAGCGGTGAAGTCGGTCCCCGGAGTGAAAGAACAAACCGCCAAAAAGAACGCGGAATCGTTCGAAGTGACAGGCGATTTCAACGATAAGGAAGTTACCGATGCACTGCAAAAGGCAGGGCTGACCGGTAAAGTTGCGAAGTAGAGGATCGCGCGCCCAAACTCCAAAGTTCAGCGGCGGCCTAAAGCCGGGACTAAATTCTATGCCGCTGCGGCCGGGGACGGCCCCGCGGTCCGAATCAGTGCTCCCGGCAACAGCTCGCTCCGCCAAATCACCGCTTCCCCAAGCAGCTTGTCTCGAGGAAGTCTTGAAACGTATGGTGTTTATCGAGGACATCATCGTGTGCGAGGTCGGTGTGAACGAACACCAGATGATTGGTGCTTAGCTGGGCGGAGTTAAGGTTGGTCTCGGCTACCGACAAAAAGGGAGTCTCGCGTTGCTTTAAGGTGGCCATGAGCTGTTCGGTTTCGGACTTCGTGCCGCCATGATCGGTGTAGATGTCGAGCAATCGACCGCCGTTTTTGGACCAGGCGAGGAAATTGTCTGTGTGAGCGTACAGGGCGTCGAAGAGCCAAACTTCCCGGATGTGATCGGTAAGGCCACCATGGTCCAGGATCGCAGCGAGGACTTCGTAGCCACCGCTATGGGCGGAGAGAAGGATATTCCCGAGCGCAAAATCGTGGCGGGTCAGCGATGGCTCGTGGCGCAACGTGGCCATGACATCATCCATGAAGTGTTTAAATCCGTCGGGGTCTTCGAGCTTGCCGCCGAAGGAATCAGGAGCGTCATATGGTCCCTGGGGAACAACCAACACAGCATTGCGACTGCTGGCGACGAGTTGCTCGATAAGCTGGTAATGATGGAGTGCGCCGGCAACGTGATTGCGCCAACCGTGAAAATGGACCACAAAGTCGATTTTGCCGGTCTCGCGAAAGCTTTTTGGGACAAAAATGGCGACCGTGTTGTCGGAGTAATGATCTTTAGCAGAAAAGACCTCGTCATGATAGCGATGGCCCTCGGTGCGCTTGGGGTGAGGAAATGGAGCGGAGGGCAACTGCGTAACAATTAGCCGGCCCTGGGCCTTATAGGCATCAGGCAGGGAGGTCTGCGCCGCTGAAGTTGCGACAACCGCAATGGCAATAGCGAGGCAGGGAACAGTTGCATTCATTCAGCAAGGTTGGCCATGCCGGCTGAGGCGGGTCAATGGCAGAAGACACCAGTTTCCCGGACAGCAATTGCTATGAGGCAAGTCGATTAGTTTATGGCTCAGGAAAACTCGCGCTGAGCAAATCCTTGGCCTCATCGTAATCATGTGGCGACACCTGCACGGGTAGATGTACCACTACGTTTTTGCTTGCCTGCCTCGAGATCTGCAAGGAGCTTAGGACGCGAGCGGATGAGCTTTCAATCACCAAAACTTACCCAGAGCAAAACGTTGACGACGGAGAGTCCGCTACAGGATCTGGCGGCCATCATTCGCTCGCGCACGCCGCTCATTGCGGTGGAAAGCAATGAGGAGCCGCAGATCGTGTCCCTGGTGCGGCAGTTGGCGCGGCAACTGCAGCTTCGGGCGTTTCGGTGGACAGTAACGGAGGGGTTGCAGGCATTCGACGCGTCGGACCAGCCGACGCAGTCCGTGATCAAATCACAGGAAATGCTGAATTACATCAAGTGCTCCGCCTCCCACTGCCTGTTTGTTTTGCTCGATTTCCATCGTTATCTCGAAGATGACGTACACGTCAGATTCCTGAAGGACATCGCACTGGCTTACAGCAAACACGGATCGACGGTGGTCCTGGTGGCGACATCGTTGCCGATCCCGGAGGAGCTGCGACCGTTCACCGCGTATTTTCATTTGCCATTGCCGACCGTGAGCGAGCTGAGAAAGATCGTGTACGAAGTCGCCGGAGAATGGGGAGCCGAACATAACAATTGCGAGGTCAAGACCACGAACAAAGCCTTGGAACTGCTGGTGCGGAATCTGTCCGGGCTGACCGCGACGGATGCACGGCGGCTGGCGCTAAAGGCGATCGACAACAACGGCGCCATCACGGAGTCGGACATCCCCGAGGTGATGCGGGCCAAGTACGAGCTGCTGGGGAGAGACTCGCCGCTGGCGTTTGAATATGAGACGACGCAGTTCGCTGAGATTGGGGGCATGCAGCGGCTGCGGCAATGGCTGGAGGTGCGCAAAACTTTTTTCCGGGAAGACCCGCCGCAAAATCTGGATCCACCGCGCGGGGTGTTGCTGCTGGGCGTGCAGGGTTGCGGCAAGAGCCTGGCGGCCAAGGCCGCGGCGGGAATTTATGGCGTGCCGTTGCTGCGGCTGGATTTCGGCGTGCTTTACAGCAAGTACTACGGCGAGACCGAACGCAACTTGCGCAAAGCCCTTGAGACCGCCGAAGTGATGGCGCCTTGCGTGCTGTGGCTGGATGAGATCGAAAAGGGCATGGCCGTGGGAGATGATGACGACGGCCTTTCACGAAGGGTTCTCGGAACGCTGCTGACCTGGATGGCTGAACGGGACAAGCCGGTGTTCATTGTGGCTACGGCAAATGAGATTACCAGGTTGCCGCCGGAGATGGTGCGGAAAGGCAGGTTCGACGAAATCTTTTTTGTAGATTTGCCAGCGGCGTCGAATCGGCGCGCGATTATCGAGATTCACCTGCGCAAGCGCTGCCTGGATCCGGCGCGGTTCGATCTCGACGCCTTGGTTGCGGCAACGCAGGGCTTTTCCGGATCGGAAATCGAGCAAGCCATTGTGTCGGCGATGTATACCGCCCACGCGCAAACCAGGGACATGTCGAACGACGATTTGCTCGCCGAAATCAAGCAGACCAAGCCATTGTCGGTCCTGATGTCCGAGCGCGTGGAAGAGATTAGGGAATGGGCGGCCGAACGGACGGTGCCGTGCGACTAAAAGGCCGAAGACCGAGGGTCGAAGGCCGAAGGAAGGGCAAAGTTCGAGTATCGGAATTCTGGCTTCTTTGGGATTTTTGGGATCGTCCTTCGAGTTTTCAGAATGTGCCCTGTTCGAGCCTGGCGATTCTTTCTTCGAGGGGCGGATGGCTGGCAAAGAGACGCAGGAACCCGTTGCGGGGGCCCGAGATTTTGAACGCCTGAAAGGCCTGGTGCTCACGAGACTCAGCACCGCCGGTTTCCGGGTCATAGAGGCGCTGCAGCGAGCGCAAGGCGTCGATCATGTTCTGACGGCCGGCCAGCCGCGCACCGCCCGCATCAGCGCGGAATTCGCGCCAGCGTGAAAACCAAAACACAACGAGCGATCCCAGGATCGAGAATACGATTTGGAAGATAAAAACCAGCAGGAATTGGAGCATGCCCCCGCCGCCGCTGTCGCGGTCGTCGCGCGACCGGAGCGCCTGGCTGACCGCAAAAGCCAGAACACGGGACAAGAAGAGAACAAACGCATTGATCACGCCCTGGAGGAGGGTCATGGTCACCATATCGCCGTTCGCGACGTGGGTAATTTCGTGGCCTAGGACGCCCTCGGTCTCACGGGAGCCCATGCGCCGCAGCAAGCCTGTGGATACGGCGACGAGAGCTCGTGACTTTGTCGGCCCGGTAGCAAACGCGTTCACCTCGTCGGATTCGTAAATCCCTACTTCAGGCAATTTGGGAAGACCGGCCGCGCGCGCCAAACCGTGAACCGTCTGAACGAGCGACTGCAGGGTCGGATCGCCGGTGTCGGGCGGGATAACCTGCACACCCATCATCCATTTGGCCATGACTCGCGAGAGTGCAAGCGAGACGAGAGCGCCCGCGAAGCCCCACACCAGGCAGATCACGGCCAGGCCGGCCAGGTGACCCTGGGGGAAGTATTGGCCCACGCGCAATAGAGCCAAAACGACTGAGATAGTGGTCACCACCAGGATGTTGACCACCACGAACAAGAACATGCGTTTGGCGACCTGTGCGAATTTCATATCACTCACCCCAAGGATAGCGGCTGCAGGGCAATTTGCAACCGGTCTAAGTTGGTTGGTCAAAACTGAGCAGAGGGTGGATAAGAGAAAGAGGGACTGGGATTAAGATTAGAACCCATCTCATAAATAGGGAAAGGGTGCGTTGCGTCAAATTTGGGGCTGGGGCAAGACGCGAGGAGGGAGCATATCCGCAAGGATCTGTGACCGACGAGCAACGCGGCCCCAGCCCCAAAGAAGGGCAACCCGCAG
>CAZUVM010000013.1:0-8905 GCA_964623885.1 uncultured Verrucomicrobiota bacterium | reverse complement strand
TCGAGGCGTACCGGAATTGGACAGCCTTTGTGCCGGGTACGCTCTGAATTCCCAAAAGGCTCCTCTCCACTGCCTTGCCGTCAGTAGCCCTGCCCCCATATGCTGGACGCGCATGCACAGCGCTGAACCGACCGATACGCGTTTGCCACGCCCCGCGATGGTGATCGGAGCTGCATCCGGCTGGCTCAATGCAAAGCGCTATGCACTGCTGTTGGGCGCGCTGGTGTTCGCGGCATTTCCCGGTGTGCTGTTGGGAGCGCGAACTTTCGTGTTTCGGGATTTCGGGTTGTTCAGTTACCCAGTTGCTTTTTTTGCGCGAGACTGCTTTCGGAATGGGCAACTGCCTTTGTGGAACCCTTACAGCAACTGCGGGCTGCCATTTCTGGCCCAATGGAATACGATGGTGCTCTACCCGCCCACTCTGATCTATCTCTTACTGCCTTTGCACTGGTCCCTGCCGTTTTTCTGCTTGATACACTTGTTTTGGGGCGGCTTGGGTATGTACTTCCTTGCGCGGCGCTGGACAGGTTTCAAGCTGGCCGGCGGCGTGGCGGGAATCATCTTTGCCTTCAATGGATTGAGCCTGAATTTCCTGATGTGGCCCAGCCATGTCGCGACGTTCAGTTGGCTGCCATGGGTGATCTGGCTGGGGCAAGAGGCATGGCGTTTGGGCGGGCGCTGGCTTGTGTGGGCCATTGCAGCGGGGGCGATGCAGATGCTGGCCGGCGGGCCGGAAACGATTTTGGTTACTTGGGTCATACTCGGGTTGCTGGCGATGGCCGATGGCTTCAGTAAGACAACACCGCCGCGATGCGTGGTGGCGCGCTTCGTAGCGATGGGTTTGGTCGTTGCGCTAATCTGCAGCGCGCAGTTACTGCCGTTTTTACAACTCCTGGCGCATTCGCAACGCGACAGCGGCTACGGAGCATTGGCTCAGAATTGGCCGATGCCATTGTGGGGCTGGGCCAATTTTCTCGTGCCGCTTTTTCGTACATCGGTGACACCACAGGGCGTCTATTTCCAACCCGGCCAGTACTGGACTTCCTCCTACTACGCAGGCGCCGGCACAGTGTGGTTGGCGTTAATCGCGCTCTGGCGCACACGTCAATGGCGCGTCCGGTTGCTGGCCTGCCTAGTTGGTTTTTTCTTGCTGCTCTCTCTTGGCGACGCAGGCGTGGTTTACCGAATTGGCCGCGTGTTAATACCTGGGCTGGATATCGTGCGCTATCCCATAAAATTCGCGATCCCGATATTAGCGCTGGCACCTCTGTTAGCAGCCTATGGAATCGTCGCGGTCGTGTGCGACCGCCACGAACTGGGCAGATTTGAGTGGGTTAGCGCACTGGTTCTGGCGATCGCAATGGTCGCGATAATCCTGACTAGCCGACACGAGTCGACAGAGTTGTGGCGGGCAATATGGCAAAATGGGCTCGTGCGCGCCGCATTCCTAATAGCTGCGATCCTGCTGGTTGCACGAGTAGCAAAGACAAGCGGAAGCACAATCCCGCAGGCGATGTACTTGCGGTTGCTGTTTGGGGGTGGTCTGTTGCTGGTTTTCTATTTCGATCTGATTACACAGGTTCCAAACCAAAACCCGACCGTACCTCCGACCATCTACGCTCCCGGCCTAACTCGCGCGCAACTGCATTGGAATCCGGGACCAACTCTGGGCTTATCCCGTGCGATGCTCGCACCCAATGCACAAGATGCGCTTAAGTATCGAGCCATCTCCGATCCGGGCAAAAACTATCTTCTGCAGCGCGTCGGATTGCTGGCGGACTGCAATTTGATCGAGTCAATACCACAGGTTCATGGCTTTTTTTCACTAACGCCGGGTGACATCAATGATGTGACGGTGGTTCCGTTTGTGCAGACGAACCGCGATTTTGCGCGGCTGCTCGATTTCATGGGGGTCTCACAAATGACGACTGCGAATTTTGAATCTGTGGCGCGGCGAACAGCCCTTCCGCTGGTGACCGCGGGGCAGAAACCCATTTTCGCCGAAGATCGTACAACCTTCGAAGCATTAGCACGGACCAACCTCGATTTGAGTCGAACGGTCTTTTTACCGATAAATGCGCGCAATGCTGTTTCAACCAACGCACCGATTGAAGCACGCATCGCCGACCTCAAGTTCATGAACGCGCGAGTTTCGTTCGGCATCTCCGCGCCAGCACCAACAATGGCAGTGATCTCGCAGACGTATTACCCCGCGTGGCGGGCATACCTCGACGGCCAACCTGTCCCGATTTGGCGCGCGAATTATGCTTTCCAAGCGGTCGGAGTACCGGCAGGTACGCACCGAATAGAACTAAAATATGAGGATAGGATGTTCCGGCTCGGGGTCATTCTTTCCTTTGTGGGGATTCTGCTCGTGCTCGTGCTATGGGTGAGCAATCGGGCTTCGACAGCCCGAACCGCCACTGGGTGAGCTCAGGCCCTGGTGACTTTGCGCACGCGATCGGCGAAATCGTCTATTTCTTCAGTCTTTTCGAAGCCGACATTGAGGATATCAACACAGCCGAGTCCCAGGACAAAACGTGCCGAGGCATCGCGTTTCTCCGGATCATTACGCAGGCGTCCTTCGCCGATGATTTTCATCCCGATGACGCCCTTCCCAGCAGCATGAAGCTTCTTGAGCACAGGAACAACTTCGTCAGGCGCTCCGTCCATCGACATGCCATATGGGTTAATGCGCGTGTGAACGGAATCCACCCAAGGTTCCGCGGCGGCTGCTTCCAAAGCCGCTATGGAATGGCACGAAACGCCGTGAGCGCGAATAATTCCTTTTTGTTTTAATTGTGCCATGATGTCCATCTGACGCCGCAGCTCGTTTGGCCAATTGCCTGATTCAACGCAATGGAGCAAAACCAAGTCCAGGTAATCGGTACCGATCTCCTTCAAAAAACGCTGGACCACAACATCGGCATCCGGGCGTTCTTGTTCAGGTATCCCGCCGCGCCGGAACCAAATCTTGGAAATAATCGTGAGTCGATCGCGCGGAATGTCCTGGAGCGCCGGCAGAAGAAAGGGATGGGTACCGTAGAGATCGGCGAGGTCAAATACGCGAACGCCACGGTCATGGGCCCCGCGAATGAGCGCTTCGAATTTTTCCTTGCCCATCCGCGTCGCATTCGAGTGCCGGTTGCCGCCATGAACGCCGGTGCCGAGGCAGAACCGAGTGAATTTCAAACCGGTCTTCCCCAGCGGCACGGTCTCATAGGGATCAAAGAAAGAAGCCTTGGTTGGCTCGGCATGATTCAGTTGGGAGCCGGCCAGGAGACCGCCGACGCCCAAGGCAGATCGTTTGAGGAATTCGCGGCGTTTGATTTGCATAAGAACAGGATGTTGCAGTCGTGTTGCCGTTACTAATGCTGACTAGAAGTAAACCACAGATTGCTGGAGCGCGCAACCTGGCGGCATATCATCGGGCCACGGCTTCGGCCAACTCGCGCTCGGTCCTGAGCCGCAGTTGGCCGCAGGCGGCATCGATATCGGCGCCTTTCTCGCGGCGAAGCGTGGCGGTGACTTTCTCTTGCACCAGCGCCTTCAGAAAAGCCTCCTGAACCGCTGGTTCAGGCCTCACCCAGGGTAGACCCTCGACTGCATTATAAGGAATGAGATTCACCTTCGCGTTGAGTTTGCGAGCGAGGCCGGCCAACGGTTTGACCTGATCCAGGCCATCATTAATCCCGCCAATCAGGATGTATTCGAACGTAATCACCCGGCCCTTTTTCTGCTGGTAATAGGCGCAGGCAGCAGTCAGCTCCGACAGAGGGAATTTGCGATTCACTGGCATGATGCGATTGCGGACAACATCGGTCGCGCCGTGAAGTGAAATGGCGAGACGAAACTGCGCCGGCTCGTCGGCAAGTTTCCGGATTTGAGGAGCGAGGCCGCTGGTTGAAATGGTGATTTTGCGCGCGCCGATCCCCATAGCCCACGACGCGTTCAGAATCTTTAGAGCCTTGAGCAAATTGTCGTAGTTGGCCAGGGGCTCGCCCATCCCCATGACGACGAGGTTAGAGACCTGGCGAGGCGGACCGGGAAAAGACCCGGCCGCGGCGGAATCGAGAAGGGGTGAGTCTGAGTCATTGGAAGTCTCTCGTTCCACGGCGAGCACCTGACCGACGATTTCTTCGATCTGGAGATTGCGTTTCCAGCCGGCCAGACCGCTGGCGCAGAATTTACAGCCGTAGGCACAACCGACCTGGGTCGAAATACACAATGTATAACGGTCGCTTGGATCGCCATAGAGTGCCGGGCTCGCTGGGATCAAAACACTTTCGATAAGAGCATGGTCGCTCAGGCGCCAAAGGAACTTTTGGGTGGCGTCACGGGCGCCTTGTTTCCGGACCAATTCGAGATTTTGGAAGCCGTAGTGGGCACGGAGCTTTTCGCGCAGACTTTTGGGCAAATTCATCATCACGTTCCAGTCAGTCACGCGCCGCCTGTACAGCCAGTCTAACAACTGGGAAACGCGATAACCCGGCTCACCCCAGGCCTTAAACTGAGTCTGGAGTTCTTCGCGAGATTGCGACTTGACGTCGAGCACCACGAGAAACGATAGCGTATTGGCGGGTTCGAAGCGAGAAGAGGAAAGGCGATCTATTTCTTGAGATAGTACTTCTCAGCGTATTCTTTCACCATGCGGTCGGTGGTGAATTGGGAGACCAAAGTGACCATGGCGCGGCGAATACGCTGGATCCATTGTCGCGGGATGCCCTGGGCATCACGCTGATAAAAAAGCGGGATGACTTCCTGGGTCAGCACGCGGTAAAGATTGGCGCTGTCTATGCGGTCCTGTTGTTCGACGGAGTCAGGGTGCGAATCCTCGCCAATGGCGAAGCCGTTGGTCCCATCGTAGCCTTCGCGCCACCACCCATCCAGAATGCTCAAGTTAAGGCAGCCGTGGCAGCCGGCTTTCATCCCGCTGGTGCCGGAAGCCTCCAGAGGGCGGCGTGGATTGTTGAGCCAAACATCACAGCCGGATACCATCTGGCGCGCGACATGCATGTCATAGTTCTCGATGAAGATGAGGTGGCCTTGCAGGTCGCTATACTTGCTCAGATGAATGATATGCTGGATGTAGCGTTTGCCGTCGTCGTCGCGCGGGTGGGCTTTGCCCGCGAAAATGAACTGGACCGGCCGCTCCTTGTCGCGCGCTAACTTCACGATATTTTCGAATTGCTGAAAGATAAGGGGAGCCCGCTTATACGTGGCAAAGCGACGCGCAAATCCGATGGTCAGCGCATCCGGGTTCAACAATTGATCGAAGGCAATGAAGTCACCTTGCTTAAGTCGCTGGCCCTGGATGAGCAGTCGTCGCCTGGCAAATTCGATTAACTCCCGTCGCAAATGGTAGCGCAGCGACCAGAGTTCCTCGTCGGAGATAAAATCAGGCTCCGCCATGTTTTTCCAGAATTCGGGCGAGACGAGTTCCTTCTCCCATTCGGCGGCGGTAAAGCGCGTATCCGGCGCGGCGGAGCTGGCCGACCCGTCGGTAAGCCGTCGACGCCAAAAGCGCCGGACGGTCCCTTTCATCCAACCCAGCAGGTGTACACCATTGGTGATGTGACCAATCGGAACCTGCTCGACCGGTTTATCAGCATACAGCGAATGCCACATATGGCGACTGACGCGCCCATGCAATTCACTGACGCCATTGGCCGCTCGCGACAACTTCAGGGCGAGGACCGTCATGCAGAAAGGTTCACGCTGATTCTCAGGATTAACGCGGCCCAGCTTCATCAATTCCGCGAATGCCGCCGGGAATTGCTGCCGAAACCGTTGCATCGCGTAGTCCATCAAATCCGGGCTGAAGCGATCGTGGCCCGCTTCGACCGGCGTATGAGTGGTAAAAATGCATTCCGCGCGAGTTTCGGCGAGGGCATCCTGGAGGTTTTTGCCGGCAGCCATTTTTTCTCGCGCGAGTTCGAGCGTGAGAAAGGCCGCGTGGCCTTCGTTCATATGAAAGACCGACGGTTTGGTGTTGAGCGCGCGCAACAGGCGCACGCCGCCGATCCCGATCAGGATCTCCTGCATAATCCGCGTAGTGCTGTCGCCGCCATAAACGCGCAGCGTAAGATCGCGGAAGTGCTGTTCGTTTTCCGGCCGGTTGGTATCCAGAAGATACACCGGCACACGGCCGACATTGACTCGCCAGGCCTGGAACGCGACTTGGCTCATGGCAATCTCAACCGAACAAACCAGCGGCTCGCCTTTCTGATTGAGCACCGGCTCCATCGGCAGATTCTTCGGGTTGAGATGAGTGTAATACTCGGTTTGCCAGTTGTTGGAATCAACCGATTGTTGAAAGTAGCCTTCGCGGTAAAACAAGCTGATGCCGACAAAACCAAGCCCCAAGTCGCTCGCCGATTTAGTGTGATCGCCGGCCAGCATGCCCAGGCCACCGGCCGCAATCGGCAGCGTTTCGTGAAAACCGAACTCGGCGGAGAAATAGGCGATCGGGTTTTGAAGGAACTGCGGAGCACTGCGGCCGGCCCAGGTTGCCTTTGCTTCGAGGTAGCTGTTGAATGACTGCAACACCCGGCGAACTTTTTCGGCCAGATCCGGGTCAAGCAAGCGCACGCGTAGTTCGTACTCGGATAATTCGCGCAAAATGGCGACGGCGTTGTGGTACAAGTTTTGCCAGCACCGCGGCGAAAGCTCCTGGAAAATCTCCTGGGCCTCCTGGTCCCAGGTCCACCAAAGATTCCGGGCCAGCTTGTTGAGCCCAGCCACCAGGTCATTCAATTCTTCACCGGTCGGCACTTTCTTTGGCATAGTATCCCGTTGCGGTCTTTTAAAAATCCTCATCCGTAATTGCTCGGGGCTGAACCGTACTTGGAGCGGCTGGCTATCGCAAATAAATTGTGCATTACTCGCACGGGCTGGTGCTGCTAGCCGCTGATGTCTAAGAGCGTGTTTGGAAAATGCCGACGGAGCGCGAGCGGTCCCCGCTCGCAGCGGCCGGAATGGTGCCTGTGCGGAAACTGCGACGTGGGCATGTGGCACTCCAGCTCGACTTCAACATTTTTCAAATACGCTCTAAGATTCGCGTGCGGATCCGGGGCCGTGGTGTACCCCTTTGCAAAGCCCGGCCCCAACGGTACATTGGCGCGCACCGGATGAAGAAATACTGGCACGTACTAAATAGAGTCTATAACCACGAAATTGATTACGTTTTTCGTGTGTTTCGTGTATTTTGTGGTTTCCTCAAAGGATGAAGAAATACTGGCATGTTCTGAACGTCGGCGTTCAAAACAATCTCACGTACCGGTTCAATTTTCTGGCTCGAACTCTCTTTGGTCTGATTCCACTGGTGGCGATCCTGTTCGTGTGGCGAACCATTTACGCCGGCAAAGAACCCGGTTCAAAGGTCGGCACCTACACGCTCGCTGAGATGATCTCCTATTATCTGCTAACAACCATTGTGGATGCCCTCACGGCCGTAACAGAGGACGATTGGCAAATAGCGGCGGACATCAAAGACGGCAACATCAGTCAATTCCTGCTGAAACCAATCGATTACCTGAGTTACCGCCTGTGCCTTTTTTTCTCCGCCCGGGCAGCCTACCTCGCCGTGGCAACGATTCCCTTAATGATTTTCATACTGTGTCTGCACCGATATTTTGTGCTGCCTCCCGACTGGCCTACGTTCGGATTGTTCGCCTGTTCGATTGTGCTGACGGCGCTGTTGCAGTTTTTTATTTCCTACACGATGGCAATGCTGGCGTTTTGGGTTTTGGAGGTTTCAACGTTCATCTTTATCGTGTTTGCTTTCGAGTACATCGCCAGCGGCCACATGTTTCCGTTGGATATTCTGCCCAAGACCCTGGAAAACGTTCTCGCCTATACGCCGTTTCCCTATCAACTCTATTTCCCCGTGAGTGTTTACATGGGCAAAGCCACTGGGGCGGACCTGGTGCGCGGATTTATCATTCAGGCCTCCTGGGTTGCAATCGCCTACGGAATGGCGCGCTGGCTCTGGGCCCGTGGAATTCGCAAGTATTCCGCAGTGGGCGGATGAGCGAAAGGTTTAGATGTGTTTGGAAAATGCCGACGGAGCGCGAGCGGTCCCCGCTCGCAGCGGCCGCAGTGGTGCCTGTGCGAAAACTGCGACGTGGGCATGGCGGCACTCCGGCTCAACTTCAACATCTTCCAAACGCGCCCTTAGATGAGGCTGCTCAATAGAAAGAAAACGAGCAATGATTAAACGCTACCTCAAAGTGTACGCAGCCCTCTGGCGCAATTCAGTCACCCGGGAGATGACCTTCAAGAGCAATTTCCTGCTTTGGATCGTCGTCGAACTGCTCTGGTTCGGACTACAACTCAGTTTCATCGGCGTGCTCTATCTGCACACCGATCATATCGGCACTTGGACGAAGTGGCAGGTGGTGATGTTAATCGGTGCAAGTCATTTCATTCAGCAGGTGTTCCAGGCATTTTTTTTGGTTAATTGCGCCAACCTGTCGGAACTGGTGCGCAGCGGGAAACTTGATTTTCTGCTTTTGCTGCCGGTCAACACCCGTTTTGTGGTTTCCTTGCGGCAAGTGGACCTGGGCGCTTTCTTCAATGCGCTGTCGGCCTTGGGAGTGATGGCCTATGCCGCGGTAAAAATGCAATTCCTTCCGGGATTGATACAGGTGGCCGGATTCCTGGGACTTTGCCTGGCAGGCATACTCATTCATTACTCGCTGATGTTCCTGCTGGCGACCATCAGCTTCTGGACGGTGCGAGCGCAGGGCATCGTCTGGGGCTATTACAATTTATTCCAGATTGCACGCATGCCGGATGAAGCTTTTCAGGGATGGTTCAAAGCGTTTTTCACATTCGCCGTGCCGATGTTGCTGGTGTCGAACGTACCCGTACGCGTGCTGGTGAATAAACTGAACTCGCCCCT
>CAZUVM010000012.1:0-28027 GCA_964623885.1 uncultured Verrucomicrobiota bacterium | reverse complement strand
GTATCGGCCCAAGCTCACCAAATAGTGAGTAGAAATGACGAAGCGGGAATGCGGTTGGCGGAGGCGCCAACCGCTGCGCCCGAGGCGGGCGCGCTCCCTTCTATTGAATCGTTCCGGCGCAGGGAGAGGGAGAAGCAACCGGAGTCCGGAGAATCGTGACTGACCATCGGCCGCGTTCCTGTCAGGATCTTGCATAGACTTTGCTTCAAAAAGTGACGGTTTTCCTGTATTTCCGGCGAACAAGCGGTCGGCGGGAATCAGGATTTGTGTGCGCTTTTTCCTAATTATTGGCCGTTTTTAGGGCCATTCGCACCCAAGTCGAGGTTAATTTCATGGATTCTTTGAACAAAATCCAGGGCAAGGTCGTCATATACTTTGTAATACAAAGTATATAGTGGCCGGGCGCGGACTCGGCCGCAGAAAGCAAAACCGGACCTGTTTTTATGAAAATCCTGCTGATTAATCCGCCGCATCCCGCCATTGGCAGCCGTATCCCCAGGGAACATCTGCCGCCGCTCGGGTTGATTTCGCTGGGTGGTCCGCTGCTCGACGCGGGGCACCAGGTAAAGTTGCTGGATGCCGAGTTCGGGCCAATGCCGGTGGATCAAATTGTTTCGCAGGCCAGGTGCCATGATCCGGATGCGGTGCTGGTGGGTCATTCCGGGTCGACCTCGGGCCATCCCAGCGCCACCCGCGTCATGCGCGCCGTGCGCGCGGCGCTTCCAGAGGCGTGGATCGTGTATGGCGGCGTGTTCCCTACGTACCATTGGTCCGCCATTATGGAGGCCGAGCCGACAATTGATTTCATCGTGCGCGGTGAGGGCGAGGAAACGATCGTCAGGTTAGTAACCGCGCTCGATCAAGCGCAACCGCTCGAGCGGGTGCCTGGAATTGTGTACCGTGCGGGCACAGTTCCTTCGCCGCGGAGAGCGCTTGAGCTGTTTTCGGATCCGGCGGCCGAGGTCCGGGCCAATCCTCCGGCGCCGATCATTCGCGATTTGGACGCGTGCCGGGTGGGATGGGAATTGATCGATCATCGGCGTTACACTTATTACGGTAAGCGGCGCGCCGTGGTCGCGCAGTTTTCGCGCGGCTGCCCGCATCACTGCCATTATTGCGGCCAGCACGGCTTCTGGCGCGCCTGGAGGTATCGTGACCCCGTGAAATTCGCGGCCGAACTGGCGCGCCTGCACCGGGAACAGGGAGTGGAACTGATCAACCTGGCCGATGAAAACCCGACCGCCGACCGTGCCGTCTGGCAGGCCTTTCTCGAAGCGCTCATCGTGGAAAATGTTCCGCTCGTCATCATCGGCACCACAAGGGCGAGCGATATTGTCCGCGATGCGGACATTCTGCATCTATATCGGCAGGCCGGCCTTGCTCGTTTTCTGCTCGGATTGGAGAGCACCGACGATCAAACGCTGCAGGCGATCCACAAAGGCAGCACGCGGGCAATCGATCGCGAAGCGATTCGGCTCATGCGCCGGCACGGCATCATTTCCATGGCGGCCTGGGTGGCCGGCTTTGCACAGGAGCGCGATCGCGATTACTGGCGCACGTTGCGGCAACTCCTGGTCTATGATCCGGATCAAATTCAGGCGCTGTACGCCACCCCGCACAGTTGGACACCGTTTGCGCTGCAGCAGGCGAGCCATCGAGTCGTGCAAACCGATCTCAGCCGCTGGGATTACAAACACCAGGTGCTCGAAAGCGCTCACGTGCCGAATTGGCGCGTCTTGCTGTGGGTGAAATTTATCGAGGCTGCCTGCCAGCTTCGGCCCAAGTCACTTCTGCGGCTCCTGGCTCACCCGGATGCGCTGTTTCGGGCAGGGATGCGTTGGTACTCGAGAATAGGACGCCGTGTCTGGACTTACGAGATCTGGCAATGGCTCTTTTACGATCGGAGGACCTGTCGAGGGCCAACGGTAAGCGAGTTTTTGAAGAGCTGCGCGAAAGTCCTGGGTGGTACCGTGTTAGCGGGAGCAAATCCGAGAGGCAATTCGGACGCTAAGATATCGATAACCACGAAATACACGAAATACACGAAAGAGGTCGGTGCTTTAACGCGATGAACGCAGCGCGGCAAAGCCGCACCCGAACGGAAGGCAGAGTTTACCGCAGAGGGGCAAAGAGCGCGGAGAAACACAGAGATATCAACCGCAAAAAGGCACAGCGCAGCAGAGCCGCAAGGGAGGCCTATTGAATTCATTGGAGGAAGAGGAAGAAAACGAGAATTTGCGCAGGCTGAGGAAACTTTTGGGATGTTGACTCCGAAATAATAGTCAAACCCATGCGCTAACGGGCCGCCATGGATCGGCCGGTTCCAATCGATATCCCTGGCGGTGACACCCAGGTCAAAACCGGTCGGCACGGTTCGAACAACGGCCACGAAACTCCTAAATGCCATTTTCCGAAGCACGCGGTCCGATAACCCTGTTTCTGTAACATCCCGGCCACGGTGAGTCGTTCCGGTGCTATCAACGGCTCATCCCACATGTTCAACACCCCCGAAGGCGAAAATAATTCTTCCCCGCCAACCGGACAAGGTTAGTGAGCTGTCGCTGGCTTGCGAGGCTTGTGAGTTGTGTGCGCAAATCCGAGGCTCTGATTCAATGTTAGAACGCACACTGAAATCCTAGCCCTGGCGACCCTGCTGTTGCGTTTGGCCAACGCGATTCGCTTCGCAGTCTATTCGCGGACAGTACCCTGGCAAGCCTTATGATTTTCCGGCCGCCGGCACGTTATTTCCCACGGCGCGTTCGAGCCTCGCGCGCGCGGCTGCGTAATCATGCAAAGCCTGGACTTGGGTCGAGCGAGTCTCGGTCAGGGCCGTTTGAGCGCTCAGCACATCAAGCTGTGTTCCGGTCCCGGCTTCGCTCCGCGCGCGGGCCAGCCGCAGTGCTTCTTCGGCTTCCTCGACCGCCTTTTTCTGCGATTCGAGCACCTCGCGCGCTTCAATGAAGTTCGAATAAGCTGTGCGCACGTCCAACTCGATGCGCCGCGCAGTGTCATCGACGTCCACCCCGGCGCGCTCGTAGTTCGCCTTTGCTTCCTTAATGCGACCCTGGGTGCGCAGGCCGTCGAAAATGTTCCAGGTTAATTGCGCCCCGGCAATCCAACCGTAACGGTCGTCGCTGAGATCCTGGCTGAGCACCGAATTGTGCGCGTCATAACCGATATAACCCTGAAGGATCGGCTTGTAACCCGCTTTGGCATTGACGATATCCTCTTTGCGCAGCGCCTCGGTTTTAAGCAGGGAACCCAGCTCGGTCCGTTGTTCCAGCGCCAGCGATACCGCCCGCGGAAGTTCGAGATTATAAGGCTCTGCTTCCAGCTTGTCCGAAAGTTTCAGCGGTATGTCCTCGACCGCATCTCGGGGCACCGTAAGTCCGAGCAGGTTGGTCAGGTTATTCTTGGCAATTCGCAGATCGCTCCGCGCGCGGATCAGCTTGGGACGGGCGTTGGCCAGTTCGACTTCCGCCCGCAACACGTTAAATCGCGGGACCGTGCCGGCGTCGTAGCGTCGGGTCGTATCCGCCAATTCGCGCGTGAGCAACTCGACCGAGGCCTCTTGCACGGTGATTTGCGATTGGGCCAGCAGAACATCGTAGTAAGCCAGTTGGATCTCCAGAACCGTTCCTGCCAATACCGTTTGGTAATTCAACAAAGATTGTTCCTTGGTCAGACGGGCGGCCCTAAGCGCCGACAACATCCGGCCCCCCTGGTAGAACGACTGCACCAGTTTTACTTGCGTGGACCAGTTCTGCGGCGTGCCAAATGTAAATCCAGGCTGACCCAAAAGCAGGCTGGGCGGCGCCGAGAACGAATCGATGTCGCTGTCCTGGACCGCGCTGTAGCTGCCATTGACGCCGATGGTGGGCAGGGCAATCGCGCGCGTCTCGATGACGATGCCCTGCGCTGCCTGCAGATCCTTTTGAGCCCGCAAAACACTCGGGTTGCGTTGCAAGGCCAGATTAATAGCGTCGGCCAAAGACATCGGCCGCTCGAACAACGAAGCTGGAGTTTCAGGCAAAGACTCAATTCGCCTGGTCGCTGAATTAGTAGCCGGCTGGGAACCTGGCTCAGCCAAAACGCCGGCCGCGGATCCAAACCAAAGGATAACCAGCAGCGCGACGGGCAACCTTCCTGTGGCGGGTTGCGGCGGTTCAGTCTCCCCCTTTTTCCTTTCCGACCCGGCAGCCGGTCCCGGCGAGTTTTCTGACGGCTCATCAACATACATGACGACGCTGCGGGCGGTGGCTTCCGGCAATCCCGTAAGCTGCATGTACAGTTTTACCAGCTCGGCTTCGGTCGGTTTTCCATTGATCTCCGGCTCGCTCATTTCTTCGGGCGGGTTTATCAGAACCGCTCAAAAAGTCCAACGATCAATGCTGGCACATTAAACGAACGTTACCGGCTCTGTTCGTCCCGAAACCACTGGATCGCCTGCAGCATGACCTCGGTTGAAGATTTGAGGTGCAGCTTTTCCTTGATGCGGTTGCGGAACGAGTTAACTGTCGCAATCGTCACCTTGAGGTCCTGCGCAATCTGCCGCGCGCCTTTGCCTTGTCCCAGCATCCGAAACACCTCGAGCTCCCGATCGCTGAGCAATTCGAGCGGGGAAGCCAGTCGCTCGGGTTGAACCCCCCGCATGAATTTCGAGATTATGGCCGAAGACATTTTGTCGCTGAGGTAAATTTCGCCACGGAGGACCTTGTGAATGGCGTTTTTGACGGTTTTGCCCGGCTCATGTTTCATCACATAGCCCATGGCGCCGGACCGAAGCGAGCGTTCCGCATAAAGAGACTCATCGTGCATCGAGATCACCAGCACCGGCAATTCGTCATATTCGGCCTTGATCGCTTTGATCAAGTCGATGCCGCTCGCGCCGCCCAATGAGATATCCACTGTCACCAGGTCCGGCCTCAGTTCCGGGATCACCCGCAGCGCCTCTGCGACTTCAGCCACTTCGCCGCAGACCACTAAATCGGCGTCGCGTTCGATGAGCTGGCGCAGTCCCTCGCGGAACAACGGGTGATCGTCCACAATGAGCAGCCGGCTTGGTCCGGCGGGTTCACTCATAAGCAAGTTGCTGCGGCAGGATTGGTTTGGCTACGGGGACGCCGGGGACGGCGTCCCTACCGCTGCCCGATTCATGAAACGCCGGCCTGAAAACACAACGAACGGTCGTGCCTTCACCCGGGCGGCTGTGCACTTCCAGGCTCGCGCCGATGACGCGAGCCCGATAATGCATAATCCTCAGGCCCATACCCGCCGGCGCCTCGCCGGCCGGGCGAAAGCCCAGCCCATCATCCTGGATGCTCAGCGCATAACGATCCTGCCAGCGCTCGAGGCGCAAGCGCACGCTTTTGGCTTTGCCATGTTTGGCGGCGTTCGCCACGGCTTCCTGAGCGATATAATATAGATGCAGCGCGATGGCATTATCGATGGCCGGTAACCCGTCGCCATGACTGAACCGGCAGTTCAGCGGGAACAGGTTGCTGCAGTTGGCCGCCAATTCCTCCAGCGCTGATAGCAAGCCGTTTGCTTCGAGCCGCACCGGAAACAAGCCGCGAGCGACACCCCGGGTTTGGGCAATCACGTTGTTAATCAGCTTGCTGATGCGCTCGGCTTCCATTCCTTCCGCCGCTGCTTTTTCCTGCAACCGATCCGCCAGCGTCTCGGTCAAATACCCGATGCCCACCAATTGCTGGCATACGCCGTCGTGCAGGTCATGGCCGATGCGTCGCTGCTCGCGGCTGCTGATTTCCAACAACTCGCGCTCCAGCCTTTTGCGCTCGCTAATGTCCCGCGCGATGCCCTCGACTTCCGCGTCCCGGCCGGGTTGCTCGATCAACCGCGTGCTAATCTCCAGCTTCACGGGCGTGCCGCCGCGACTCACAAAATCCCATTCGATGGTTGATGGCGCGGCTCCCTTTAATACCTGGGCCAGCCACAGGCGCGCCGCCTCTTGCTGCTCCGGCACGATCAGTTCAATAATGTTGCGCGTCAGAATGTCCTGGCGCCCTAACAGCCGTTGCCCCGCCTGATTGATCGAAGTCACTCTTCCCCTGAGGTCATGCGTGTAAACGATGTCGTTCGCATTCTCGAATAGATCGAGATAGCGCTCCTTCAGTGCCGCTTCGGCCTGCAACTTCTGACCGATTATCTCCGTTTGCCGTTGAACGCGCCGGCGCAGCACCGCGATCCAGGCAAAAGCTGCTACCGCAATCAACCCCAACAGCCCGGCAATCCAAAGCAACTTCCCCAACGTCCACCATGGCGGAGCCGTCAGCAGAACCACATCCTCCGGCGAACGCAGCAGCAGCCGAAATGAATGGGCCCGCCAATCCGCTCCCGCAAACCAATCATTGCCTTTCTCGATCAGGCAAACGCCGGTCACCGCTACCTTGCTCCCGTTGGGTGGGTACCGTTGGCCCGGCGACGTCTGCTGGTCCTCCAGGTACGCCGGGAAAATAAATCCTTTCGATTGCAGCACCAAAAACCCCTCGCGGCCTCGGTGTGACCGGTCCAGCAAAGTCGCTTCCAATCGCACCAGCCGACAGTCATGCGTCCCCTTCAATGCTTCGTCTGCGCTCACCAGGTCAGGCCGCGGCTCAGTCCCCGAACCGGTTTTGCGGAAGATCGCGTCCTGCAGCATCGGCGTATACTCACCTCGCGCGGGGAAACCCAGCACCTCGACCTTGTCTCCCGGCTGTAAATCACCTCGTTGACTCGTTTCCGCATACAACCCTTCGGTCTCATCCTGCACGTAAAGGGTGTTGTCGTTCTCGCGGTACACGACGGTGCCAACGACTTTTACGCGGTGCCCATAAGGCGCTCCCAGACTGAATTGAAGCAAACTGCCAATCGACTGCGTGGGAATGGCGAACCGATCGCCACGGGTCACCGGTGCGGCCACAATCAAGTCTTCGCGCCGCGGGACAACCAGGCGGATATCGAACAACTGCCGGCGCAAGTTGAATTGCGTCATGCAAACACCCCGCACTTTTATCGCCCGGTCCTCCAGCTCCTGGCTATCGGAAACCGGGAGTTCGCGGGCGTAAGCCGTAACCCTCCCTGCCCCCGTCGCGACCACAATAGAATAAAAGTTTGTCGGATTGTCCCGTTGCACCGCGCGGGCGATGCCACCCAGTTCCACAAACTGACTGTCCTCCTGGCCACTCATCAATTGCTCGTACGTCACGATTCTCGCCGTGGGAAAGTCGCCCTTCCCCAGAATGCGCACCCGCCTCGCGACGATCACCGGCGCGAATTCACCTCTGCCCGTTTCGCCGTCAATCTCAATCTGCTGTCCGGTTTCCAGGTTCATGGCCGGCGACAAACTGTCCGGATAAAGGTAAATCCCGGCCGTCTCGTCCTGAAAAAATCGGAAAGCGCGCGTGGGCGTTTCCTGATCGAAAAAGGTGAGCACGCCCTTAAGCTGCACCGGATAGTGATGGTCCGCCTGCTCCGGGGTCAGGCCCCGAGCCTCGACGACACTATGGAGTGTTGGCAGGCTTTGGCCGGGCGCTTTCGCGCACGCCAGCACATACATTATGAGCACGAGGACACGTCTCATTCTGTCGAGGCAAGCAACTCTATTAGAGTGAAATGACCACCGCACGGGAACAAGAAAATACTGGGTTGTTCCCTCTCCGCATGATCTTAATCGTAATCGCTGCCCCTCCGCTGAATTACAGTGGGCGCCAGATGTTCGGGTCGTTAGACCACAACATCCGCTGTTCGGGGCTCAGTTTGGCGTAGGCTTCGGCGTTCGACGCATTGACCCCGTCATAGTGATCGTAGACCACCGACGCCCCGGCGCTGCATTTGCGTTCGGTGTGGGCGTGCGTGGCGAGCGCACCGGCCCAGGCAATGTCGCAATGGCTGGCCTCGTTGAGCGAGTTGCGTCCTTCGCCGAAGGCCCACTTGGTGCCGTTGTGCGCCTTGCGCAAAGCGAAATAATCTAGGGCGCTCCGACGGAGCTCAGCGGTAATCGGCTGACGTGGGAGCTACAAAGATATCGCTCCTACGGAGCTGGGCGGCGGGCCTTACCTGTGGGGTGCTTATCAGGGTGTAGTCTGCCGATTACCAGGTAACCCTTTGCCTCCCGAAGCGCCTAACTCAGGGCATCAAGACGCGTGTTCTGCTTGTTGACCCGGTTCATTGACCTTGTGGCACTGAGGACATTCGTCCGCGTAAAGGAACTCTCCGAGTTTATGACGGCAGTACGGGCATTTGGACCGGTTTCATAATGATGATTGCGTCCTTCGAGCATGGCTCTTTTCAGAACTGTTCCCGGAAATCGGGTTTCAAATCATCACGGAAACGTATCCCGCTGAAGATCTACCGGTCTTGAAAATATCGACAGGGTCTTACGGGAAGAACATATCACAGCATAGACATTCCACCTAATTCTATATGATTGTTTATTTAGGTGAATTACGTCGTAAAAGTTCTCGGTTTGGTTGATGATTAGTTCATGTTTTTTTCCTCGCTTCGCCGGTGGATCCATCGCTCGGCCGCCGCAAGCTCCGAGAACACAGCAAACAGGTCGGGTCCCACTGCTCCAGAGGCGCTGTTCCTTAGAGGGCTCAACTTTGCCGGCGGACAGGGCATGGCCCAGGAAAAGTTCCAATTCCGATGAAAGCTCCGAACGTCGTAAACACTATCGTTGATGAGCCCCACCGGCGTACGTATGTCATTCTGGCCCCACGGGTGCTCACGGATGGAGAGATCTACAGAGTCATTCGCCAGGAGATTCTCAGGCGCGGCTACCCATGGGCAGATGGGGAAACCATCACGCTGACGGTCACATCCAGTGGCGGAAGAATCACGTCGGTTGCGGAGCCGGAACCACCAAAGGCACCACTCAGCCCGTCGGCGCCCAATCCGAATGAAGAGGAACGTTCCACCTCCCTGCCTGCGTCACTTGAATAAATTCCAGCCCCGATCTCAATGAACTCGAAACTCTATGTCGGCAATCTGGGGCCCCATGTTAGCGAAGCCGATCTACGAGATTTGTTTTCGCGAAGCGGAACAGTCACGGCCGTCGAGCTCAGGCTCGATCCCACATCCGGCCAATCACGCGGATATGCCTTTGTAACAATGGCCACTCCTGAATTGGCGGCGGCAGCCCTGGATGTTTTCCACAGTTACGCGCTGGATGGACGCTATATTACGGTGACTGAAGCTCGTCCTCCGCAGGAGGCCAAAGGTCTGATGAGCGAGGGTTTCGATTTTCAACCCGTTGGCGGGTTCAGAGCCGCAGCTCAGCAGCACAAAAGTCGAAAGCAATCGGGGCATGCTGCACGCCGCCGGGGGCGAGGCAGGTGAGGGCGTGGCTCAGGGCATGGCGAACAGGCCTTGCTATTCCGCTGAAACGCGTTCACACTCACCGCGTCGCTTGATAAGTTTTCGGCTTTCCGGACTGGTCTGGGAGTTGTTGCCCATGTGAGAACCGGTCACACCTGATCACACTTATGAAAGAAACGCCAGTCGAAGTCGAAGGCACCATCAATACCGTTCTACCCGGGACCATGTTCCGGGTCGAATTGGACAACAAACACCTCGTCCTCGCCACCATCTCAGGCAAAATGCGCAAACGTTGGGTACGGCTCACCGCCGGCGACCGCGTAAAAATGGAGATGTCACCCTACGATCTGGATAAGGCGCGGATTATCTGGAGGCTCAAATAGCCATCACGACCATGTCACATCCACTCATCATCCAAGGCGGCATGGGTGTAGCCGTCTCCGGTTGGCCGCTGCAACGTTAGAAACCTCATGACTCATGATCCCATTGCGAGGCGCCGCCACATAAAGGTGGTGGCCGCTGTGCTGGCCGTTGGCATTGTCATGGCCGCGCTCGTCGCGCTGGGACTGATCTACATGGCCAGGATGCATCCCGGCACTTAATACTGAGGAAACTGATGAATGCGACCGCAACCGTAAGCCGCACTTGTGTCAGCCACCTCTGAAATTCGCAAGATTGCCTTCCTGGGGGACTATCTGCCGCGCCAATGCGGCATCGCCACGTTCACCTCGGACCTGCTGGCGGCGCTGGCAGCGGAGCCTTCTCAGCCCGAGTGCTTCGCGGTGCCAGTCAACGATCGCGCCGAGGGCTACGATTATCCCGCCGTAGTTCGGTTCGAGGTCGAGGAGCAGGATCTGTCCTCCTATCAGCGGGCGGCGGACTTCCTCAACATCAACAATGTGGACATCGTTTGTCTGCAGCATGAGTTCGGCATTTTTGGCGGGCCGGCCGGGAGCCATGTCCTGGCGCTGCTGCGCGAGCTGAAAATGCCCGTCGTCACCACGCTCCATACGGTGCTGCGCGAGCCCAACCTAGAACAACGCCGTGTGATGCAGGAATTGATCACCCGCTCGACTCGGTTGGTGGTCATGACGGAACGCGGGCGGCAGATGTTGCAGGAGGTTTTTCAAGCGCCGGCCGCCAAAATTGATCTCATCCCGCATGGCATTCCGGACATCCCGTTCGTAGATCCGAATTATTACAAGGATCAGTTTGGCGTCGAGGGCAGGGTCGTGCTGTTGACCTTCGGCTTGCTCTCGCCGAACAAAGGGATCGAGCAGGTACTGCAGGCGCTGCCTCGCATCCTGGCGGAGTTTCCCGAGGTGGTTTATATCGTGTTGGGAGCGACTCACCCCAACGAATTGCGCGAACAGGGCGAGGCTTATCGCCTGAGCCTCGAATTACTGGCCAAGAAGCATCTGATCCAGAAGAACGTGATCTTTTACAATCGGTTTGTTCCCCTGGACGAACTCAAGGAGTTCATCGGTGCGGCGGACATTTACATTACCCCGTATCTCAACGAGGCCCAGATTACCTCCGGCACTCTGGCCTACACCTTCGGGGCGGGCAAAGCCGTGGTCTCGACGCCCTATTGGCACGCGAGCGAGTTGCTCGCCGAGGACCGCGGCGTGCTGGTGCCCTTCGGCGACGCCGGGGCCATTGCCAGCGCCGTGACCGGTTTGTTGCGCGACGAGACGCGCCGGCACGCCCTCCGCAAGAATGCCTACAAACTGGGCCGGGAGATGGTTTGGAGCCAGGTGGCCAAACTTTACCTGCGCTCCTTCGATTTGGCGCGGCTGGAAGGGGGGCAAGTCTCGCGCAAGATCTTTTCCACCAAAACCCTCGACCAGGCCCCCAGGGAATTGCCGGCGCTCAAACTGGAGCACCTCTCGCGCATGACCGATTCGACGGGCCTCTTCCAGCATGCGCTCTTCACCGTGCCGAATTTCTCCGAAGGCTATTGCACCGATGACAATGCGCGCGCTTTTATTCTAGCCGTGCTGCTTGACGAACTGGAAGAAGAGCCGGCGCAGGCCCGCACGCTGGCGACCACCTACGCGGCCTTTTTGAATCACGCCTTTGATTTGAAATCCAAACGATTTCACAATCACCTGAGCTTCGCCCGAAACTGGCTGGATGACCCGGGCTCCGAGGATTGCCATGGCCGCGCCTTGTGGGCGCTGGGCATGGGCGTGGGCCGTTCTCCTTACCGGAGCTTCCAGGCCCTGGCGGGGCAGCTCTTCGCCCAGGCGATACCGGCGGTCACGGCCTTTACTTCCCCGCGCGCGTGGGCGTTTGCCTTGCTCGGCATTCACGAATATCTCCGCCGATTGAGCGGCGACCGCCTGGTCCAACAAACACGCGAAACTCTGACGTCTCGCTTGATGGCGTTGTTCGAAAGGGCAGCCCAGCCGGGCTGGCCCTGGTTTGAGGACATCCTCAGTTACGATAACTCCAAGCTGGCGCACGCGCTGATTCTCACCGGCCAGGCCAGCGGACAACCGGCTGTCACTGCCCGTGGGCTCGAGAGCCTCCGCTGGCTGGCGCAAATCCAGACCTCAGAAAACGGTCACTTCCGCCCGATTGGCAGCAACGGCTTTTACCCCCGCGGCGGTACCCAGGCCAATTTCGATCAGCAGCCCATCGAGGCCTACAGCATGGCCTCTGCTTGCCTCGCGGCCTATCGCACCACTGCCGATTCCTGGTGGTACGAGCAGGCCCAGCGCACTTTTGATTGGTTCCTGGGTTGGAACGATCTTGGCCTGGAGTTGTACTCCCCCAACACGGGCGGCTGCCGGGATGCCTTGCACGTGGACCGGGTCAACAGCAACCAGGGAGCCGAATCCACTTTGGCCTTCCTGCTCTCCCTGGTCGAAATGCGGCTCATGCAAAATACCCTCACCGTCTTCAGCCAACCCCCTTCACCGCCCGCGCACCTATGAAGCCGCTCCACGTCCAGCGCACTCATCTCAGGCTGCGGCCCGATCCGGCGCGCGTCCTGGTGCGGCCCTTCTACCCCACCAACGACCAGCGTGCCGGCCGGATCTGCGCGCGGGTCCTGGCGCTTCCCGAAGACCGCGTCCGATTGTTGTTGGAGCAGGTGCTGGCTGAATTCGCCGAGCGGCACTCTGGAATCGACCAGTTCCTCAAGCGTCGCTACCAGCAGGTCCGTCGGTACTTTTCCCCTGACGAACAACTCTCCGAGCAACGCCAACTTTTGCTCGCCGCCTATTTCACTCATGAGTACTCGCTGGAAGCCGCGGCTTTGTTCAATCCCTCCATCGTCGTCCACCCCGACCAGTCGGATCTTCCGCCGGGCTCCCTGCGGTTTATCCTCAGCTTGCGAGCCACGGGCGAAGGGCACATCTCGTCGATCACTTTCCGCACCGGATTCCTGGATGCCGCCGGCCGGATCGAAATCAACGAGCCGGTCCGCTACAGTCTCGAACCGGCCCAGGTCCCCAACGCGGCTTACCAGAAGGGCCTGTTCGAAAGAAAACTCCAAGAGCTTGGTCTGACCGGTGATTTCAGCCGGCGAGTCCTCGAACGTCTGCGCGACTCCTTCACCCTGGACGAGTTGCGCGCCAGCCTGGATCGGGTGAAGGAAGAACCGTCACACGACCAGGCAACGGAGGTTGCCGCGAGAAAAATCCTCATGCTGGCAGAGTCCAATTACGAGGTGCAGTTTGCGCCCGATTCGCGATTGTCGGCGCGCGTCCTTTTTCCGGTCACGCCCTCCCAAAGCAACGGCATTGAAGATGCCCGGTTCGTCCGTTTTCAAGAGGACGATGGCAGCCACACCTACTACGCGACTTATACGGCTTACGACGGCAAGTTGATCCTGCCGCAGTTCATCGAGACGGCGGATTTCCTGCATTTCAAGTTTATCACGCTCAACGGGCCGGCGGTGCAGAACAAAGGCATGGCGCTGTTCCCGCGGAAGGTCAACGGCCGTTACACGATGCTCGGACGCCAGGATTACGAGAACATCTACGTGATGTTCTCCGACCACCCTCATTTCTGGCATGACGCGCAACGAGTGCTCGAGCCGGCCTTTCCATGGGAGTTCATTCAGATCGGCAACTGCGGTTCGCCGCTGGAGACGGAAAGGGGCTGGCTGGTGCTCAGTCACGGGGTGGGCCCCATGCGCAAGTATTGCCTGGGCGCGTTCCTGCTGGATCTGCACGACCCGACGAAAGTCATCGGGCGCCTGCCCGAACCGCTGCTCCAGGCCAACGCCGACGAACGCGAGGGCTACGTGCCCAACGTGGTTTATTCCTGCGGCAGCCTCTTGCGCGGCCAACGGTTGATTATCCCCTACGCTATGTCCGATTATGCAACCACCTTCGCCACCGTGTCGTTGGACGAGATGTTGGACCGGATGGAATAGGTTGGAGCGCCGAGCCGATCGTTGAGCGCCCCAAGCGCCTCCCCGCTTTAGCTTTTGTTATTGTCTTTCGTCGGCGGCGCGTTGAACCTCAACCATGAGTAGCCTCCAACGCCACGGTCCCCGCGAAGCTCACAAACAACTCCACTTGCGAATGCAACGGAGCGGCCTCGCCTCGATTAAAGTGCTCGTCACCCGGCGAGCCGGGAAATTGAAATTCCACTTCACCGGTTCGGATGAGGAGGTAAAGAAAGCAGAAAAGATCCTGGCTGATTGGAACTAACCCCGGTCATTGCGCAATCCGGGTGGAAACGGATTGCTGCGGAGATGGGCCCACACCGGGCAGCCCGGCCCAGACAAGCGGCTGGTTGCTTTAAGCCGCTTGGTGTTCCACAGTATCGAGCATGGCCGGGATGTACAACCTGCAAGACCTCCTCAACCTCGTGGCGCAGGAGGGCGGCGAGGAGCTGCGTTTGGAGCCGGACCGGCCTCCGATGATGGTGTTGCACGGCAAAATTCGCGTTCTGGACGGCCCACCGGTTACCAGCGAGCAGGTGAGTGAGTTATTTCGCGGAATTGCCAAACAGGAGCAGCAGCGCGAACTTGATCTTTGCGGCGACATCCATTTCCGGTATGGGGCGGAGCACTCGGCGCAATTCAGTGTCCGCGCCAACATACGAGATAATTGCCTCCGTTTGACTATTAAGAACCTGGCTCGTTAGCCTGAAACCCGGGTGCTGGCATGATCCCGAAGGGTCATTGCCCGCACTGAATTCGAGCAATCAAATCTGTTGCTTTCCTGATGGTTTGGCTTAAAGTAAATGCATATTTAGCCGATTTGCCTATTTTGAGGCAGGATAATCTTCAATTGGACTCTGTTCATTGCTGATTTGAGACCCGAGCGTCGGGAACACCCCGAGAAAAGCAGTGACTAAGTTACCACCTCTCATATGAGTACGAAACTGTACGTCGGCAATCTCCCCTTTGACGTCACCGAAGATGACGTGCGAAACATGCTGTCGACACACGGCCCGGTTAACGAAATCGCCGTCGTAATGGACAAAGTGACCGGTCGGGCACGGGGGTTCGCCTTCGCAACAATGAATACCACGGAAGGCGCCAGTGCGGCCATTCTGGCCTTGAATGGCAAGGAGTGGAAAGGCCGTTCGCTGACTGTCAACGAAGCCCGTCCACGCCAGTAAGGTTCCCGCGGCGGCGCCCGCTACTGATCAGCCTCTGGATAAAGAAGCCTTCCCTGCCGGCGCAAATGGCGGACAGGAACCGAAAGATCCCGCGCCTTCTGCGCTGCATCAACCGATGAAATTTGCCCGCATCCTGGACGAGTCCAACGGCACGTTTGGCCTGGAGTACGACAACACCCTGGGCAAGAAGCACACCATGCGCCTCGAAGCGCTGACCTATGAACAGGCGTTGGTGGAGGCTCGGTCGTTCCTCGAGATCAATGCCGAAGGTAGCGATGCTGATGGCGCAACGTGGGATCTTGAGTGACCCTTTGGGCGTTTTACGACCAGATTTCAATGCCCCGCCAAGTTGCAAGGCCGCGAAGCGCCTGTCTATCCAAGTCCGCCGCTAAGCCAGCACCACCAAAACACTGAATGAATATTTCTCTTGTAAGCGAAGCGCTGCTGAAAGTCCCCAGCGCCAGCGTCTTGATCAACCTGGTTTCTCAACGCGTCCGCCAGCTCAATTCCAACGGCCACGGCACCTACCGGCCGCTCATCGCCGGCCTCGACCATCTAAGCGGCGCCGATATTGCGTTGCATGAGATCATTGAAGGAAAGTTGGAGTTCACGATGCCTGAATTCATCCCGCTCAAACGGCCCACACAAAATGGGCGTGCGCGGCCACACGGCTGGGCAAGGATTTAGCAACCATTCATGATCCCGCCTTCGTGCGCTTGTGAGGCCTGAGCTGACCTCGTTTGACGAATGAAACTCCTCCTCCTGTGGATCGTCGCCTGGTGGACACTGGCCTTACTCTGCTGGGCGGCGGCACTTGTGGGCACTCTTTTCGTTTGGATTTTCAGGCAGTGCTTTAAATCGTGATTACTGATCACCGTCCCCCTGCCTCCGCTCCATCTATCTCGGCTCTCGCCCTACAACGTGCCGCTGTCACGCAGCGCTCCCGAAATACCATTGACTGTTTCCCCCATCATGCGAGGTTACCGCCAAGCTTTAAAGCTTTTCTGAGGCCCTGACGGAAAACCACCTCACAAAAACCTTCGCTGCCCCGGTTTTGAAGAAAATGAAGGTTCCCGTAGAAAGGCCCCTCGTGAGCCAGTTTTCCAGCTTCGAACCGGCGCGCCCAACTGGGCGCACAATGCGCAAGCTCATTCGCTCCCAAGCGACAAAAGCGTATATCACAAAACACGGCACCTGGACCAAGAAAATGCAGGAAGCCGCCGAGTTCCACGACGTTGCTGAGGCCATCGCTGCAAAAACCAAGTTCAGCCTGAAAGATGTTGAACTTTACTTCGCCTTTCACGCCAAGGGCCAGTCGGAATGGGACTTCACACTGACCCTGCGTTAGCGAACACCAGCCACCGGCTCGGTCGCGGAGGCTCTCGGCGATGTGGATCCGTCAGATGGACGATCAATTACGCATTCTTCAAGGCTCAGCCCTCAGACGCCAACACTCCACCAGATTCCCACACGAGATTTGTGCCGACTCGCGCGACTCTTTTCCCCTCCATTAGCAATGCGAGCGGAAATGGCCGAGCTGTCGAAGTACTGAATAATGGTAGGTCCAGTTGTATTCGGCGGCGGCGCGCCGGACGAGGTTGTTGAGCCAGAGCTGGAACACGAACGCGAGATAAAGCGGGTCTTTGGTGGCGGCGAACAGGGCTTCGGCGTCGTCGAAGTTGCTCATCAGCGGCAGGGGAGAGATTGGGGCTGGCGCCTTCTTCATACAGATTCGAGGGCATAAGGTGTTCCATTGAATGGGGCGAGGACAAGAGAAATGGGCTAATGAGATTGGGAAGGGATTAAGATTAAGAGGAGGAGGACGAGCAGGATTACGAATACGAATACGATTACGATTATGATTATGAGGGAATTGGCGCTCGAATTGACTTAAGGGGCCCCTCTGTTAGCGTTGCGAAGGTCAGATGGCGAACCGAAAATCCAGATTCCACCAGTGGCTTGCCCAGGCTAAGGCGCTGCTGGATGAAGGGGTGGCGCTGCCGGGCGGTCCGGTACGAAAGTGGCAAAAGTTTGTGCACTTTTGGGTCCTCGTGGGCCGTAGCTTCAATCGCAACCGCTGCCCGATACACGCCTCCGCCCTGGCCTACACCACGCTCCTGGCGCTGATCCCTATGTTGGCTGTCGTGATCAGCATCACGAGTTCCTTTCTCAAAAAACAGGGCGAGGAACGCATTTACGAATTCATCGGAACTGTCGTTGCCAACATCACTCCGCCGGCCGCGCTCACTACCAACCTGCTCGCCGAACCGGGACACACCTCACTCGAACTGAAGCATTCAGAGCCGTCCGGCTCTGCCGCGACGGAGCCACTGCCGGAATCACGGCAAACCAATCAATTCACAGGAGCTTCGGCCGGTACAACTAACCCTCTGGCAGCGCCAGAGATCCAAACCAATATCACAATTGCCGCAACCACCGGCACGAGCACCAACCAGCAGGAATCCGGACTGCTCGAGGATCAGAAAGTGATCGCCGCTCGCAAAGCCATTGCCCGAAAAATTCACGAGTACATCCAAAACACCCGCAGCGGCACGTTGGGAGTCACCGGCACCGTTCTATTGATCTTTGTTGGTATTTCGATGCTCAGCCGGATCGAATCGACGTTCAATGATATCTGGGGCGTGCGCCGCGGGCGCAGCTGGTTCATGCGGATCGTGCTCTACTGGGGCGTCCTGAGTCTAGCGCCCCTTTTGCTTGTCGTTGCTGTCGGCCTGGCCACCGGGTCACATCTGGCGGCCACCAAGAGTTTCATTGCAACGCTGCCTTTCATAGGTGATTTCCTGCTTAGTGTCGGGCTCCAAATCCTGCCGGTGCTGGTGCTCTGGCTGAGCTTCTCGGCGTTATACATGCTCATGCCCAACACCCGCGTGCATTGGGGGGCGGCCTTGGTCGGCGGCCTGGTCGGCGGCCTGCTGTTTCATATGAACAGCGTGGTCAGCGTGCTTTATGTGTCACGCGTCGTGTCCAACAGTAAAATTTACGGCGGGCTGGGGCTGGTTCCGGTGTTCATGATCGGACTCTACTTTTGCTGGCTCATCCTGTTGTTCGGCGCCCAGGTGGCTTATGCTTTTGAAAACCGACGAGCTTACTTCGAAGAACGCCAAATCGAACATATCAATCAGCGCGGCCGCGAGTTCATCGCGCTCCGATTGATGACCATGGTGGGCGCTCGTTTTGTGCTAGGCGAACCGCCACCCAGCGTGGCGGAAATGGCCGAGGAACTGTGCGTTCCCAGCCGTCTGTTGCAGCAAATCCTTCAAACCCTTGCCGCGGCGCGGCTGGTGGTCGAGACTGCGGGCGGCGATTGCGGCTACGGCCCGGCGCGCCCGTTGGAACAGATTACCTGCCACGACGTGCTGTTGTCGTTGCGCGCCAGCCACGGCCAGGAACTTGCCACCCGTGACGAGCCAGCAACCGCCGAGGTTTATGGCGAATTCCAGCGCATCCAGGAAGCGGAACGGCAGGTTGCTTCCTCCATTACTATGCTCGCGCTGGTCCATCGCGCCCAAAACCAACTCCCCGCTTAATCCCGCGCTCTATTGTCCTTAATTACATTACCTCGCCACTCCCATGATCGTCGGCATACCTAAAGAAATCAAAGAACAGGAATACCGCGTTGCGTTGCTCCCTTCCGCGGCTTATCAACTCATCAAACGCGGACACCAGGTGCTCGTTGAACGCGGCGCCGGGGCGGGAGCCGGCTATCCCGACGGCGATTATGCCCAGGCCGGCGCTACCCTGGTCGATAGCCATCCGGCCATCTTCCAGCAAGCCGAGCTCGTCGTGAAAGTGAAGGAACCGCTGCCGACCGAATACTCCCTGCTGCGTCCCGGCCAGATCCTGTTCACGTATCTTCATCTCGCTGCCGATCGCGAACTCACTGAGGCATTGCTCAAGTCCGGTGTCACCGGCCTGGCTTACGAAACCATCGAGGTAAACCGGCGGCTCCCGTTGCTTGAGCCCATGAGTGAAATCGCGGGCCGCATGTCGATCCTGGTGGGCGGCTATTTTTTGGCCAAACATTTTGGCGGCAGCGGCGTCCTGCTCGGCGGTGTGCCGGGCGTATTGCCCGGACGCGTAGTGGTTCTCGGTGGCGGCACCTCGGGCATCAACGCCGCCCGCATGGCCCAGGGCATGGGCGCGGATGTTACCATACTTGAGGTCGATCTCGAGCGCATGCGCTTCCTCGATATCACCCTCCATACCGCCCACACGCTCTACTCCAATGAAGCCCACTTGCTCGAACTGCTGCCCACCGTCGATTTGCTCATTGGCGCGGTTCTTGTCCCTGGCGCTCGCGCCCCGAAACTCATTCGCCGCGATATGCTTCGCCGCATGCGCCCCGGCAGCGTCCTGGTGGATATCGCCATTGACCAGGGCGGCTGTGCTGAGACTTCCCGCCCGACCACCCATCATGACCCCGTGTTTGTCGAGGAAGGCGTGACTCATTACTGTGTTGCCAACATGCCCGGCGCGTACGCCCGCACTGCCACTCAAGCTCTGACCAATGTGACCTCTCCTTATATTGAGTTGCTCGCCGACTCCGGCCTGGCCGGCGCCTGCAAACGCCAGCCCGCGCTGCTCTCCGGGATCAATGTAATGAATGGCAAATTAACCCAAAAGGCGGTCGCCGACGCCCACGGCCTGCCGTGCATCGCCGCCGCGCTGTAGGGCGCACAAAACTCATCAAAACCGGAATTGGGGTTGCGTCCGCCTAATATCTCGCATAATTTTTGCCGCCGCGCTGGGCGGCAAACTACCTGAGATTTTTGCTTATGGAAAAGATAGCCGAATTAATTCTCAACGGAAAAAGCTGCAGACTCCCCGTTATCGAAGGTACCGAAAAAGAACGCGCCGTCGATATCTCCAAGCTCCGCGACGACACCGGCTTCATCACCCTCGACGACGGTTACGCCAACACCGGGTCCTGCCAGAGCGGCATCACCTTCATTGACGGGGAAGTCGGCATTCTGCGCTATCGCGGCATTCCCATTGAAGAGCTTGCCGAGAAATCCACTTTCATCGAAGTCGCCCATCTCCTGATCATGGGCCGGCTGCCCAATAGCGCTGAGCTCCGCCGCTTCTCCGACATTCTCACCCAGAACGAACTACTCAATGAGGCGATGAAGCACCACTTCGAAGGCTTCCCCATAACGGCCCATCCGATGGCCATTCTCTCCTCGATGATCAACGCCGCCGGCTGCTTCTATCCCGAAATGCTGCACGACGACCGCCACGAGCATTTCGAAGTCAGCGCCGCCCGGCTGCTTTCACAAGTTCGCACCATTGCCGCTTTTGCTTACCGCAAGTCCCGCGGCCTGCCTATTATTTATCCCAAACCTGACCTCAAGTACACAGCGAACTTCCTTCACATGATGTTCTCGCTGCCGTACCAGGACTACGAGCTAAGGCCCGAGACCGTTAAGGCGCTCGACCTCATCTTCCTCCTGCATGCCGATCACGAACAGAATTGTTCCACTGCTACCGTTCGCATGGTCGCCTCCAGCCGGGCCAACCTCTTTGCCAGCGCTGCGGCGGGTGTTTGTGCGCTCTGGGGTCCGCTCCACGGCGGCGCCAACCAGGCTGTCCTCGAAATGCTCGAAGACATCCATCGTTCCGGCGACAACGGCTCCAAATTCATTGCCGCTGCCAAGGACAAGACCAGCGGCAAACGACTCATGGGCTTCGGCCATCGCGTTTACAAGAATTACGATCCTCGCGCCAAAATTATTAAGAAGGCCTGCGACGACGTCCTATCCAAAATGCATGTCTCGGACCCGCTCCTCGATATCGCCAAGCACCTCGAAGAAGCTGCTCTCAAAGATCCGTATTTCGTGGAACGCAAGCTCTACCCCAACGTCGACTTCTACAGTGGCATTATCATGCGCGCTATCGGCATCCCGGTGGAAATGTTCACGGTCATGTTCGCCATCGGCCGCATGCCCGGTTGGATCGCCAATTACAAAGAAGTCATGGAGGCGCCGACACGCATCTATCGCCCGCGCCAAATCTACACCGGCCCAACGCTCAACCACTACGCCCCTATCAAAGAGCGGAAGTAGGGGATCGGCGCGTGATCCCATCAGCTACCACGTTTCCACGGAACATTCGGACCGGCAGCAGCTCAGAAATCCGTGGCGCTAGCTTCCCGCCGGGCGTGTTTTATCTTGATATCCCGCCGGCTCCCTCGAGTTGCGATGACGGAGCGCGGCACGTCCCGGCCGGCAGCGCTTTAACTCCACGGTGCCTATAACAGTGACAGCTTTAAGACTGATCGCAGGCCATCTTCCTCTCCTCCTCAGGAGGAGAAAGACCGGGAGCGGAGGCCCCTGCTAAATACATCTTTGTGACACTACATTAGTTCTCCAGTTTATGAACATCCACGAATTTCAAGCCAAGCAGCTTCTCGCCGACCACGGCGTTGCCGTCCCGCCCGGAGGCGTCTGTGACACCCCCGAAGCCGCTAAAGCAATTGCCGAAAAACTCCTGGCCGACGGCGCCGGCCTGCTCGCCGTTAAATCCCAAATCCACTCCGGCGGCCGTGGCAAAGGCACCTTCAAAAGCGGTTTCCAGGGCGGGGTTAAGCTGTGCAAAACGGCTGATGACGTCTTCGAAAAGGCGAAAGCCATGCTGGGCAACGTGCTGGTGACCAAACAAACCGGGCCCGAAGGTCGCCTCGTCAGCAAGTTGATGATCGCCCTCGCTCCGAGTATCCAAAAGGAGCTCTACGTCGCCGTGCTCCTGGATCGTGCCGTCAGCCGCCCGGTGGTCATGGTCAGCACCGAAGGTGGTATGGACATCGAGGAGGTCGCCGCCCGCACGCCCGAAAAAATCGTCAAAGAGACCATCGACCCGGCGGTCGGCATGATGCCTTACCAGGCTCGCAAAATGGCCGTGGCCCTTGGCCTCACCGGCGAGCTCATTGGCCAGGGCGCCAAACTGTTGCTCGGCGTTTACAATACCTGGTGGGACACCGACGCTTCGCTCGTCGAAATCAATCCCCTCTGCATCGTGCGCAATGAAGACGGCAAACTTTCTCTGCTCGCCGTCGATGCCAAGCTGTCGCTCGACGACAACGCGCTTTATCGGCATCCCAATCTCCAGGCCATGCGCGATCTCGCCGAGGAAGCCCCATTGGAAATCGAAGCCAGCAAATTTAATCTCAATTATATCAAACTCGACGGGAATATTGCCTGCCTGGTGAACGGCGCCGGTCTTGCCATGGCTACCATGGATATCATCCAGCATTACGGCGGACGGCCGGCCAATTTCCTCGACGTCGGCGGCGGCGCCAGCCAGGAACAAGTCGCTGCTGCTTTTAAAATCATACTTCAGGATGCCAACGTAAAAGGCATCCTCGTCAACATCTTCGGCGGCATCATGGACTGCAACGTCATTGCGACTGGCATCGTCGCTGCGGTCAAAGAAACCGGCCTGAAGCTGCCCTTGGTTGTCCGCCTGGAAGGCAACAATGTCGTCGCCGGCAAACAAACCCTCGCGGGATCCGGTCTCACCATCATCAGCGGCGAGTCCATGGCCGACGCGGCGCAGAAGGTTGTAAAAGCAGTGGCGCGTCACTAATCCACTCACCTCCGCTCCATTACTCCATCAATCCATCACTTCACTTCTTCATGTCCATCCTCGTTAATCCTCAAACCCGCGTCCTGGTTCAGGGCATCACCGGCAGCTTCGGCGCTCGCCATACCCAGTTGAGTCTCGCTTACGGCACCCAAATTGTCGCTGGCGTTACCCCTGGCAAAGGCGGCCAGCTTTTCGAAAATAAGGTTCCCATCTTCGATACTGTCGCCGAAGCTATGAAACAAACCGGCGCAACCGCTTCGGCCATTTTTGTTCCGCCGCCCTTCGCGGCTGACGCCATCCTCGAGGGCGTCGATGCCGGCCTCGAGCTGGTGGTCTGCATCACCGAAGGCATTCCGGCAAACGACATGGTCAAAGTGAGGCGCGCCATGACCGGCTCGCGCACGCGTCTGATTGGCCCTAACTGCCCTGGCATCGTGACGCCTGGTCCTGGCAAAGATTCGTCCGGCGGATGCCGTATCGGCATCGCCCCCGGATACATTCACAAGAAAGGTAATATTGGCGTTGTTTCCCGTAGTGGCACTCTCACCTACGAAGCCGTTTGGCAGCTCACCTGCCGTGATGTCGGTCAGTCCACCTGTGTCGGTATCGGCGGCGACCCCGTCAACGGAACCTCCCACCTCGACGTGATCAAACTCTTCAACGCCGACCCCAACACCCACGGCATTATCATGATTGGCGAGATTGGCGGTTCGGCTGAGGAAGAAGCCGCGGAATGGATCAAGCAGAATTGCAAAAAGCCCGTGGCCGGCTTCATCGCGGGGGCCACGGCCCCCCCGGGCCGGCGCATGGGCCACGCCGGCGCCATTGTCAGCGGCGGCAAAGGCACCGCCGCTGCTAAGATTGCCGCCTTCAGAGCCGCCGGCATCGGCGTCGCTGAGACTCCCTCCGAAATGGCAGAGACTTTATTGAAGATGATGTGAGCATGGTGCGTGAAACGTGAAAACGGAGAGCGCCTCGCTTCACATTTCACGCTTCAGGTCTCACGCGAAACTCAACCCACAACTCTCCGTCCTACGTCCCTAATTGACTTCATCCTGAACCTGGCGGCCCTGCTGCTTTGGTTGAGTTGGCGTTCGCGGTATTTTGATCCCTTGAACCGCACCACACCCGCCACCCTGGTGGGCACCCTCCGGCGCGCCGAACCTCGCCGCTGGCAAGGCTGGCAATTGCTCGCCGGTGTGCTCGGTGTTCTTCTCCTGCGCGCCTGGATCTACTGGGCCATCGGTTCGCCGGCGGATTGGACACCCAAATTGGATTTGGGCCTCGTCGTGCTCGCGTTCCGCAGCGACCGTTTTCTCATGGTCCTGCTTTTTTCAATCCTGAGCTTCCTGCGAACCTTGATCGTTTTCTACTTCTGGCTTTTGGTCCTCGTCGTGATCAATCGCAACCCCCCTGAACCTGACCCGATTCAGAAACTGATCCGCATGCACCTCGGCCGCGCCGCCCATTGGCCTTGGCCGCTTCAAGTGATTATCCCGGTGCTGTTTGCTGCCGCGCTTTGGCTGGCGTTCTATCCCGTGCTCGCCCATCTCGGAATCGTGAACCGTCCCCGCTCGTTGCTGCATCTGCTCGAACAAGGCCTCTTGATCGGCGGCGCGCTGTTCTTCAACCTGAAATTCCTGCTCCCGCCCTTCCTCGTGCTGCACCTCATTGCCAGTTACGTTTATTTGGGAAGCAGTCCCGTCTGGGATTTCGTCTCGAACACGGCCCGGAACATTTTAACTCCGCTGCGAGGACTGCCGCTGCACATTGCCAAACTGGATTTGGCGCCGCTTGCCGGCCTGGCGCTCGTGCTGCTTTTGCTGCATTGGCTCCCGTCCCTGATCCTCCTCGTCCTCGATCGCCACAACCTCACCCTCTGGCCCCAGTGAGGCATCGGCCTCAGGCCATCTTCGGCAGCCGCACGCTCACCGTCGTCGCGTCTCCGCGTTCGCTGTCAATGTCCAGCGTTCCGCCATGCAATTCCGTCAGGCGTTTCGCAATCGTCAAACCCAGACCCAGCCCCTGCTGCTCGTGGAGTTTGCGATCGAACTGCATATATGCCCCTACTTTCGTAATGTGTTCGGTCGAAAACCCCCGGCCGTGATCGGTTACCGACAAAGTGACTGACGCGGGTGAATCGATTAACCGGACCCGGACCGGGCTGGCGATCGAAGAGAATTTGAATGCGTTTTGAACGAGTTCGTCGACAATCTTCGCCAGGTAATCCTCCGACATCCGCAGCGGTGTCTCGGTAAGTTCCAGCGACAGATCGTCCGGGCGATGCGCGGCTTGCGCCTGCGCTTTAGCGTGATCTTCGACCAGTTTGGCCGGCGCCGGCGTGGCTTTCGCCCGCAACGCCGCCACTTTCTGCGGGTCCGCACTCAACAGCTCGATCTGTGCATAGATCAAAAAGTTCTCGATTAATCGTTCCAGCCGTTGGCCGGAATCATGAATCACCTGGCCCATCTCTGCCACTTCCGCGGGCGAGAGTGTCGATGCGTCCGAGCTGAGAATTTCGCCATAAGCCAGGATTCCATTGAGCGGCGTTCGTAACTCGTGCGGAAGCATCAGGCTGATATTGTCGCGCAGGTCCGCCAACTTTTTTTCCGCCACCTGCCGCACGGTTTGCACTTTCTTGAGTCGCGCATCGACCGCCGCGTACAGCGCATCCAATGTGAACGGTTTTGGCAGATAGTCGTCCGCTCCCAGTTCCATCCCGTGCCGCATGCCGGCATTGTCAGCCAGCCCCGTCATCAGGATGAACGGGATCGCGGCCGTGACTGGTTCATTGCGCAGTGCCGCCAAAGTCCCATACCCGTCCAGCTTCTCCATATTGATGTCGCAAAGGATCAGGTCTGGCAGCGACTTGCGCGCAGCTTCAATCCCGATCAGACCATTCTGTGCCTCCTGAACATCAAAACCTTTTTGGGCCAGCGCCATGTGCACCATTTCGCGTAGCCATTCTTCATCGTCAATTACCAGGATTTTCTTCATCGGACCAAAACTTCAAATCTGCAACTGTCTAAAAAAAGGACACGCCGAGCCCTCTCGGCTGTCTGCCAGGTGCGTTTTGAGCCTCGGCGCACCGCGTTTGGCTTGCCCTGTGAAGGCCTGCCGGGTCATGCCGTTGACAGGAGCAATTTCTTTGCCCGTCAACCCCGGAGGTCAGCCACTGTTACTTCCCTTAGCGATAAGCGTACCAGATCAGCAGCGTGTAACCGATCCGCCGCGAACGTTTGCGCTACCGCAACGCAGCGCATCCCCGCCGCTTTCGCCGCTTGCACTCCATTAACCGCATCCTCAATCACGGCGCATTGCGCGGGCGACAAATTCAGCTTTTTTGCCGCCACCAAAAAGATATCGGGCGCGGGCTTCTTGAACGCAACGTCCTCGCCTGTGACAATCGCGTCCCAATTCCCCCACGGCAGTCCGATCTGTTTCAGGTTCGCTTCGATCTTGATGCGATCCGCGCTGGACGCCACCGCGATTCGCAAACCGGCGTCCCGGCACGCGCGCGGCAATTCTGTGGCGCCGGGAAACGCGCGCAATTGTTTGGGGACCAGCTCGAGATAGATTTCGTACGTGCGGCGTTTCGCGGCCGGGAGGTCGAGCGGAAAATGGTGGGTCTCCGCTACGCCGCCGATGTATCGGTCCTCGCCTGTGCCTACGAATGGAACAAAATCTTCCGGGCGAACCGACAGCCCGAGTTCCTTGAACATTGCAATCGCGGCGGCGTTAATCAACGGCTCTGAATCCGTCAGGACTCCGTCCATGTCGAAAATAACTCCGGAGACTGCCACAACAGAATTATGCCGGCCTCTGGCCGATGAATGTGGATTGGGGCCAAAGCCGGCTTATTTGTTCGACGACCTGCGCCACTCGCAACTCGGCCAGGCCATTGGGATGCCTCACGACTACAATATTCTCCCCGCGTGGCCGCCAAGTCTGTTCCGATGTCTCTCCCCACAACACCAGTCCGGGCAGCCCGAGAGCTGCTGCCAAATGCGATATCCCGGAGTCATGACCGATAAAACCCGCGCACCGCGACAGGCTGGCGGCGAGTTCAGGCAGCGGCAGACTGCGCGCAACCTGCGTTCGGCGAGGCGGCAGCGCCGCCGCGAGTCTTTGCAACCGTTCGCCTTCGGCTTCACCACCCACGAGCAGCAAATCAAACGCGGTCGTATCCAACAATACCGGCAGCAGGTCAGCCCATTGCTCCTCAGGCCAATTTTTCTTTTCACTGCCACTGCCCGGATGCAATGCCAGTTGATTTCTTTTCGGCGGCGGCATTCCGACTGAAAGCCGCGGCACCGGGTCGGCATCGAAGATGGCCAGCCGCTCGAGCGGTTTCAAATAGACCTGCGCCGCATGCGTGCGCTCCTGCTCGTTAGGCCGATGCGGGCCGGCGATGAACTGGCCAGGCGAACAACGCCCCACGTTCGTTTGAAAGATCAGATCCGGGTCGTACAAATACGAGACAATCAAATCGAACTCGGAAAAGTAATCTACGAGGTCTTCCTGCAATTCCCCGTGTCGCGCGAAAAATCCCGCCAGTGGCCGGGCTTCAATCGAACGGACCTGGTTCACCAGTCCTCCGGCGATGGCGAGTTGGACGATGTGCGGATAACCAAGAACCTCGAGGTAGGCGGCTGGAAATTGCCGCCGCAACGCCGCCAGCGCCGGCAATGTCAAAATGAAATCCCCAATCGCTCCCCCGCGAATGACCAGGATCTTGCCGCGGAAATCGGGCACACTAAAACACGGCAAAACCGAGTGCCGCCACGAACAGGCCAAACGCCAGCCGCACACCGCAACCGATCTTGATCCGTTTCTCGTTAGCCGTGGCCCAGTGCAGCCAATCGCGAAGGCGCCATGGCGATATTGTCAGCCAGATTCCCATCACCACGAGGATATAAGCCCACGCCTGCAGCACCAGCACCAGCGGGCTCTGGCCCAGATGCGGTCGCCCGGTGTCGACGATCAGCTTTGCCAGAAGCAACAGCACTACCCCCAGGCCGCGCACCGCCAGGAAATCGCGCACAAAAATACAACTGCCAATTCCGACCGCTGCAAACCCGGCCAGCAGCACGTTTTTCCACGCGGCAAAATCCGAAATGGATTCTTGGCTCAAATTTACCAGAAACCATGCCGTACCCAGCAGCATCAGCGCGAACCCCCATGGCTCCGAGCGCGGGAACTTGCGCACCGCGGCGGCAAACCCAGCCGGATTCATCAGGCCGTAGATTTGGGGAATTCCCATCCCCAGCCCCAGAACGATGGCCAGGATTGAAAGGTTAAAAGTCATTTAAACGAGCAAGGAAGATGGCGGACAGATCGGCTCGACGCAAGCCGCTTGTTCCCGGCAGCATAGTGCGCGAATTGCGCCAAAAGTATTGTTACCCGGGAGGGGGTTGAAAGAGCGGTAAAACGATACGTTGTGCCAAAAGTCGGGTTACCCTGGCCGGAATGGATAAAAACATGAGTCAGTCGACCCGAATTGAAGTTTTGGAGAAGT
>CAZUVM010000011.1:0-4831 GCA_964623885.1 uncultured Verrucomicrobiota bacterium | reverse complement strand
TTGACCTGCGTCAGCAACGGCGCGCGGCCGGGAGGCCGGACTGTGGATGTTCCCAAACTGCAAAAACTGGTGAAAGACAAGGGCTTCCTGATCGATGGCGGCTACGGCAAGATCAAAGGCACAACCTTCCGCATCTCCAATATGGGAGATGAAACAGAAGCGACCATGGCTCGGTTATTCGCTGCTATGGACGAAGCCATGCGCGAACTGTAGTCGTATCTGGTAGGAACGCCGTCCGCGGCCTCCCAAAGAATACACAGCGTTCGTCTGACGCCCAGACAGCATCAGAACCGATTCAATGGCAGGCCATCACGACGCATGAAACCCGTGATCCGGGCCGTAATCGACGTCGGCACCAACTCGGTAAAGCTGCTGGTAGCGGAGATATCCGGGCGCGGAATCACGCCCTTGGATGAAGAAAGCCACCAGACACGCCTGGGTCAGGGGCTTTACGAATCGCATCGACTGCAACCAGAATCCATCGCCAGAACTGCTGCAGCGGTTGCCGAATTCGCTGCCAAGGCGCGCTCCTACCAAGCGGATTTAATCCGGGTTATCGCGACCAGTGCCGCACGTGACGCGATCAATGCAGCCGAATTGGTAGGAGCGATCGAACGTGACTCCGGGTTGAAGGCGCAGATCATTTCCGGCGAGCAGGAGGCCGACTGGGTTTACCGGGGAGTTTGTACGAATCCGACACTAGCCCGTGAAGGGCTTTTGCTTCTCGACATTGGCGGCGGCAGCGCCGAGTTCATCGTTGGCCATGCTGGCCGCAAAGATTTCAGCGCCAGCTATCAACTCGGAACCGTTCGCCTGCTCGAGCAACTACGTCCCGGCGATCCCCCACTGGCCTCGGAACTAGCAAACTGCCGCAAATTCATTCGCGAGTTCTTGAGCAAGAATGTTCAACCGTCGTTGACTGCCTTTTTGAGCAGTCCAGTAGCCCTCGCTCCGGGTTCCGGCAATGCGGAGGCGGTTGCGGAATTAAAATTGGTCGGCACGGGCGGCACTGCCAGCATCCTGGGTTGCATGGAAGCGCGACTGGAGACGTTTGATCGCAAGCGCTTGGAAGCCACGCGGCTGAGCCAGGAACGCCTTCGGTGGCATGTTGAACACCTCTGGGATATGCCGCTTTCAAATCGAAAAGAAGTCGTTGGGCTGCCGAAGAACCGCGCCGATGTGATCCTCACCGGCGTGGCGATTTATGAGGCAGTTGCCGAGCTGTTTGGGTTTCGAGAGCTGCGTCTGAGCACGCGCGGTTTGAGGTTCGCGGCGCTGCTGGGCGAAAGCTAGCCAGCCTTCCAGATGGCCGGCTTGGCATTCGACAGGGCCTTGGTTTCGGTTAATGTGTCCCTAAGCAGCGCGTGACCACTGCAACGGAAAATTCGAAACCTAGCGAGATCGAGAATCATCGGGAGCATCCGGCGACGACCGACCTGGCGATCACAGGGATGACCTGCGGTAACTGCGCGCGGCACGTGACGGAGGCAATTCAGAGTGTTCCCGGCGTTCGCGCGGCAACCGTCAGCCTGGATACGCATCAGGCGGTCGTGCGGTGGGCAAAATCCGTTCCTGGCGATATGACCGCAGTTGTCAGGGCGGTGGAGGAGGCCGGTTTCGGAGCCAAAGTGGTTGAAGCTGGTTGCAGCCAATGTGGCGAGCACGCCATGGCCGGCTGGCGCATCAATTTACTGCTGGGCTTGCCGGTGACGGCATTGTTAATGGCCGGTGAATGGTTTTTTGATCTCCACTCGGCGCCTTGGTTTCGCTGGGGCTCATTTGTGCTCGCGGGTCTGGTGCAGGTGTTCGCCGGCGCGCGGTTCTATAGCGGCGCGTGGGGCCAGCTCAAAGTCCGCAGCTCGAACATGGACACGTTGGTGGCGTTGGGGTCCACAACTGCATTCGCCTACAGTGTTTGGGCGTTGTTTGCGGCGCAAGGCGGCCATTTGTATTTCATGGAGGCCGCGGCGATCATCACGCTCGTTAGTCTGGGACACTGGATCGAATCGCGCGTCAGTTCCAGGGCTTCGAGCGCTCTGCGGCAATTGTTGAATCTCGCGCCCGAAGTGGCCCGTCGCCGTAACGCCGACGAAACTGAAACCGAGGTGCCAGCCGCGGAATTGCGCGTCGATGACCTGATTGTTTTGCGGCCAGGTGATCGGGTGCCCACTGACGGCCTCGTTCTTGAGGGTGCGTCGGTAATCGATGAGTCGATGCTGACCGGTGAATCCGTTCCTGCAGACAAGGCCCCGGGTAGTCCGGTTTATGCCGGAACGCTCAACGTAAACGGAAAGCTTGTGACGCGCGTCACGGCTACCGGCGATGAAACGGCCCTGGCCCATATCATTGCCGCGGTCGAGCGCGCTCAAAACAGCCGGGCCAACATCCAGCGATTGGGTGACCGGGTCAGCAATGTGTTCGTCCCGGTGGTGGTGAGCATTGCTCTGCTGGCCGCGCTCTGGTGGGGATTAGCTCCAAGCTCGGCGTACCAGGTTCACGCCTGGCTGGGACAGTTCATCTGGCATGCCGAGCCACCTGTAGGCGAATTGGCTGCCGCGTTGATTATTGCGGCGGGTGTTCTCATTGTCGCGTGTCCCTGTGCCATGGGCCTGGCAACCCCCGCCGCCATCATGGCCGGTTCGAATGCAGCGGCTCAACGGGGAATTCTTATCCGAGACGGCATCGCGCTCGAAAAGGCAGGCCAAATCACCTCAGTCATCTTTGATAAGACTGGCACGTTGACTGCCGGTAAGCCCAACATTGCTGAGGTCTGGCGGGCTGCGGATGACATCGACAAAGAGCGGGCATTGGGGTTGGCGGCGGGGTTGGCTGCGAACTCGGCTCACCCGATAAGCCAGGCCGTAGCGAAGTTTGCCGCAGCAGCCGAACCCGGCGCATTTTCGGATTGGCAGGAAATTCACGGCGCTGGGGTTCAGGCAAACATTTCGACCGAGCGATTCGGCAAAGCGTGGATACGACTGGGGTCGTTGCGTTGGCTGAAGGAAAACAGCGTAGACCTGACTTCCGGCGAATCATTTGTCCAAGCTTGGACGGCTCAGGGGGCGACACTTGTCGGGCTGGCTCGGGACCAGAGGTTGCTCGCGCTGTTGGCCGCAAAGGATACGCTCAAATCAGGTGCGCAGGCAGTAATTGCGCAATTACACCGGCAAGGGCTAAAAACGTATCTGGTTACCGGTGACAACGCCCTTACGGCCGCGAGCCTGGCGCGCCAGGCAGGCATACCGCCAGAAAATGTGTTCGCAGAGGTTCGCCCGGAACAAAAGGCAGAGTTTGTGAAACAGCGCCAGGAACAGGGTGAACGCATCGCTTTTGTTGGCGATGGAATCAACGATGCCCCGGCGTTGGAACAGGCTGACCTCGGGATCGCGGTCACACGCGCAAGCGATATCGCGCGCGAAGCGGCCGACATCATTCTGCTCAAATCCGAAATTGAAGCGGTTCCGGAGAGCCTGGGGCTGGCGCGTGCCACCTTGCGCACGATCAAGCAAAACCTGTTTTGGGCGTTCTTCTATAATGCGCTGGGCATCCCTTTGGCAGCGCTGGGCTTTCTTAGCCCTGTGCTCTGCGCGGCTGCTATGGGATTATCGGACCTCGTGGTCATTGGGAATGCTTTGCGGTTGCTGCGCTGGCGCATAAAGACCTAAGAATCCAAAACCGAAAATGTTAACTGGCCGCGGCACATGGTTCGTCTGGCTCATTTGTGGTGACGTGCTGTTCCACATGCAGGCTTTCTCTCAACCTGCAACGGAGTCTTTCCAAGTCGACACGGACATCTGGCGCGCCGAGCGCCGCCTGATTGATCTGCATCAACATCTCGATTACACCGTGGCGACTTTGACCCGTATGATCAAAGTGCTGGACGCGGCCGGAGTTGGTTTGGGCATTGACCTGACGCCTGGCACGGTCACACCGGGGCCGAATGGCGAGCCGAGCGAGTTTGAACAGCACAAAAAGCTGGAAGACACACTTTTCCCAGGTCGTTGGGTTCAATACATGAACCTCGATTATAAGAAGTGGGATCAACCCGATTTCGCCCAGCAGGCGGTGAGACAAGTTGAGGAAGGTCACCGGCTGGGCGCAGCAGGATTCAAGGAATGGAAGCGTTTGGGCCTTTATCTTCGGGATGGCCAGGGCCGACTAATAAAAGTGGATGATCCGAAGCTGGACCCGATGTGGGAACGCCTGGGCCAACTGCACATGCCGGTGTCGATTCACGTGGCCGATCCTAAAGCCTTTTTCGAGCCGTATAATGACAAAAATGAGCGTTGGAGAGAGCTAAAGGATCATCCGAACTGGTGGTTCGGAGATACTAATAAGTTTCCTGCTTTTCATGATTTGTTGAATGCTCTGAACCACGTCATCGCGAGGCGTCCGCACACGACTTTTGTTTGTGTTCATTTCGCAAACGACGCTGAAGAGCTGGACTGGGTGGCCGATTCCCTTTCCAAATACCCAAATATGATGGTTGATCTGGCGGCGCGGATTCCTGAACTGGGCCGACACCCGCCCGAAGCGGTTCACAAACTGTTCGTGAAATACCAGGATCGGATACTGTTCGGCACCGATTTTCAATCCTTACAGAGCCGGATGATCCTGGGTTCGAGTGGCAACGAACCCCCGCCAACATTGGCAGACGCGGAGGTCTTTTTTCTGAAAGAATATCGCTGGCTGGAGACCCGGGATCGCCATTGGGCGCACATGACTCCTATCCAGGGCGATTGGACGATCGATTCCATCGGGTTGCCGTCTGGTATTCTGCGCAAAATCTATTTCGATAATGCGCGCAAGCTATTGGCGCGTTCTTTGCCTC
>CAZUVM010000010.1:0-17743 GCA_964623885.1 uncultured Verrucomicrobiota bacterium | reverse complement strand
TAGGCAAAGAAGAATTGCCACTCAGTGGATCCGATAGAGCCTGGACCACAGCATCTTCCGTCGATTCAACGAAAGTGGGATTGCTCTAAGCCGGCGCCGTTTGGGCTGATCGCCGTTTGAAAAACTCCGCCGCGCCACGGGCCATTTCTTCCTTCGAAAGCTCCTTCACGCGGGTTGCCACCGCCCAGTGGTGGCCGAACGGATCGATGAATTTCCCGTAGCGATCACCCCAAAACATTTCCATCGGCGGCATCACGGCCTTCGAGCCCAGTTCAACGGCTTTAGCAAACACCCGGTCGACGTCGGGCACGTATATAAACACGCTGCAAGGAGGAGGCCCGTTGAGCGATTGCGGCGAGAGAATATTCATTTGCGGGTTCTCGTCCCCGAGCATGAGCACGTGGCCACGAATCTTTAACTCCGCGTGCATCACCTTCGAACCATCCGGATAATCCATGCGCTCGATTTGGGTCGCGTCGAACAGTTTCTGATAAAACTCGATAGCTTTAGCCGCGTTCCGAACCACCAGGTAGGGAATAAGACTGTCATATCCGTCTGGAATAGGTTTTGTGGGCATGTCTTCCTCCTATCACACCTGGTCCGCGAGCGCAAATCGCTGCCAACATTCTAATTTTCATTTGAAACCTCTCCAAAAGCGAATACACATTCAGCGTTCGAATTATCTCGACCTAACGTGAAACTAACTGACCTGCGCGGCATCCTGCAGTACATCCCGCAATTCCGGGAACGCACCTTCGTCATTAGCATCGATGGCGCGAGCGTTACAGACGAAAACTTCGGCAACATCATGATGGATGTCGCCGTACTGCGCTCGCTGAACATTCGTGTCGTGCTGGTTCATGGCGCCTCAGCTCAAATCGAAGCCATGGCAGTCGAGGAAGGTGTGACCGCGTCGAACCTGGACGGCAGCGGTGTGACCGACGAACCCACTTTCAAGCTGGCGTTGACCGCCGCTAATCGCCTCACCCACGAGGTGCTCGAGGCGCTTTCGGCCAATGATCTGCGGGCAGCATGCACTAACGCCGTAATCGCCCATCCGCTTGGTATTCTGCATGGCGTTGACCACTTGCTCACCGGCAAGGTCGAACGTGTCGACGTCGAGATGCTCCAAAAACTGCTCGATAACGGCATCATTCCCGTTTTGCCGCCCTTGGGTTTCGATGGTGACGGCAAAACCTACCGGGTGAATTCGGACAGCATTGCCGTGGCAGCCGCCGAAACACTTAAAGCGACCAAGCTGATGTTCATTACGCGGCAGGACGGCATTCTGGTTCGCGACAAAGTCATTCGCCAAATGCCGATCACCGATCTCGAATCCGTCCTGGCCTTGCAGAAGGACCAGGTCCATCCGGCGATGCTTTCCAAGGCGATCCATGCCGTCGCCGCGTGCAAGGCCGGCGTGCCCCGCGTTCACGTCATCAACGGCTCGCTGGAAGAAGGTTTGCTGGCCGAGGTCTTCACCAATGAAGGCGTCGGTACGCTGATCTATGGCAACGAATTCCAACAGATCCGCCGCGCGATGAAAAAGGACGTCCGCAGCATTATCAATCTCATCAAATCTTCCGTCGAAACAGAGGAGTTGGCCAAACGGACTCGCGCGAGCGTCGAAAAGCAGCTCGCGGATTATTACATATTCGAGATTGATAAGAACCCGGTCGCCTGCGTTGCGTTGCACTCCTACCCGGAGCTGAACAAAGGTGAACTGGCTTGCTTGTACGTCAGCCCCGCACATGAAAACCACGGCATTGGACGCAAACTCATCCAGTTCACTGAAAACAAAGCCCGCGATCTCGGATTGAACGAACTGATCACTCTTTCAACGCAGGCGTTCACCTATTTCCAATCGAAAGCAGGTTTCGCCGAAGGCTCGCCCGACGACCTGCCTCCAGGCCGTCGCGAAAAATACGACCAAAGCGGTCGGAACTCGAAGGTACTGGTCAAGAAACTGAAGTAGCGCGGTTCTACGGCTTCGCGTTCAATGTCTCGGTGGTAGCCGTGCCAAAATCTCCAGCCGTCACGATCACGAGACGCTTGGCATCAATATGGCGCTTGAGCGCGACGTTTACCTGCTCGGTAGTCAGCCCGGCGATTTTCTTTTCGAGGTCTGATTCCCACGCCATCGTTCTGCCCAGATATCGCAGGTTGCCGAGAGTGCCGGTTAACGCCGGATCACTGCCGCGCCCGAGTTTTAATGCCTGGAGGTAACCGGAGCGCGCGCGGTCCAGTTCGTCGGCGGTGACACCGTTACGCAATAATAAGTCAAGCTCCTCCACCGCGCATTGCTGCAAGCGCGCAATGTTCTTTGGATTCACAATGGCCGTGATGGTGAACGCTGCGCTCGGGTCTTGTGAGGACACGCCCAGGCCGGACGTCACCCCGTAAGACAAGCCTTCCTTCTGCCGAATCCGATCTCCCAGCCGCGAGGAAAGCGTGCCGCTGCCGAAAATGTAGTTGCCCATCAGCAAGGCAGGATAATCCGGGTCATCGTCGCGCATTGGAAACGCCAGGCCGGCGGTAAAAGTTGCGTTCGCCTTATCGGGCGTGTTGATCTTGTGCTCCGAACCAGCGATGTCGGGCGGCGCTTGCGTGGCAATCCGTGCGTAAGCCTTGACTGGTTTCCAGCCGGCCAAAGTCTCCTTGAGTATCGGCAGGCAAGCATCGGGATCGAAATCGCCGACGATCGTAAGCTCGCCGGCCTGCGAGCCCACGTAATCACGGTATAGCTGCACGACTTGTTCGTAAGTAACTGCCTGCAGCCGCTCAATCGCCTCATCAATGGTCGGCGTGTAGCGAACGTCATCCTTGGGATGCGGATGCAACTCGCGCGTCAGCAGCCGCGGCGCGAGCATGCCGGGCTCGGTCTTCGTTTGCTCCAAACCGGCCAACCGCTCGCGCTTCATGACATCGAACTCGTCCGCCGGCAACGCCGGTTCGCGCAGCACCTGCTCCAATAGTTTAAGAACTTCCGGCAAGGTGTCTCGTCGGGCCTGGATCGAGAAGTTCACATACCCAAGCGCGCCCGATGGAGCGCCGCCGCCGCGTCGTCCGCCGCGTCGCCCACCACCGCCACCCGTGCCCAACGAAGCGCCCAGCCGGTCCAACTCGTCGCGAAGTTGCTGGTAGGAAAGCTTCTTGGTGCCATGCAACATCAGTTCGGACAGGAATCCGGCGGCCGATTCAAAGCCCTTTAGATTTTCGTCGTTGCCGTACCGCAGCGTAAGCGCCAGGTGTACTTCCTGACCACGCGATTTTTTTGAAAGCAGCGTCACTTTGACGCCTTCCGGCAACTCGAGCCGCTGCACCCGGGCTTCGACATTGGCCGGCGTCGGATCGAATACTTCTCCTTCGCTGATCGGAGCCCTGCCCTTGTAATCGGCGACCAGCGCCGCCACGTCCGGAGTTTCCGGCACGGCAATGCGCTCCGGTTTGTCAGTGGGTATGAACAGACCCACGGTGCGATTATTCCGCACCAGGTACTTTGCGGCGGCTGCCTTCACGTCATCGGCGGTGACGCGCTCAATATTGTCGCGGGACATAAAATAGAGCCGCCAATCCCCTTCCGCCGCCCATTCGCTCAGCGCGATACCGACCTGTGCGGTGTCGGTAGCCGCCCGGTCTCTTTCTCTTAGAATCTGCTGGCGAGCGCGGTTGACCTCTTCCGCCGTGACGCCCTGCGTCCCGATGCTCTCAATCGTCGCAATCAGCAGGTCGCGAGCTTCATCCAACGAATAACCAGCTGGCACTTCCGCCCCGCCCATGAACAGCCCGGGATCGTGCTGACGTCGCGCGCCGGCGTAGGCGCTGGCAGCTTTCTTGGTCACCACCAGGGTCTGGTAAAGTCGACCGGACGGACGTGTGCTCAAAATATTGCCGAGCACCTGCAGCGCAGCATTGTCCGGATGCGCTCCGGCCGGAATATGATAAGCCACGCCGACTGCGCTAACGTCGCCGACCCGCCGCAGCGTGACGGAACGCTCGCCGTCCTGCGGTGGCTCCTCAGTCCAGGTCGCGTTCAGCTTGCGTTCAGGCCGAGGCAACGGGCCGAAATTCTTGGTCACCCAGCCGAGCGCCTTGGCCGGCTCAAACTTCCCGGCAATAATCAAAATGACGTTGTCAGGTTGGTAATACTTTTTGTAAAAAGCCTGCAGGTTCTGGATCGGTACTCGTTCGATGTCGCTGCGATTGCCGATGGTCGGCTTCCCGTAGTTATGCCAGTCATACGCCACCGATTCGATGCGCTCCATTAACACACCCTGCGGTGAATTCTCGCCACGCTCGAACTCGTTACGCACCACGGTCATCTCCGAATCCAAATCTTCTTTGCGTATAAAGCTGTTCACCAGGCGGTCGGCTTCGAGGTCGATCGCGAATTCCAGGTTTTCGTCGGAAGCAGCGAGCGTTTCAAAATAGTTTACCCGATCCAATGATGTGCTCCCATTGAATGAAGCGCCGTGATCCTGCAGCGCCTTGGGAACGTGCGGATGCCTGGGTGTCCCTTTAAAAACCATGTGTTCCAGCAGGTGCGCCATCCCGGTTTCGCCATATCCTTCCTGGCGTGAACCAACCAGCACCGTCAGATTCACTGTGACCCTCGACTGCGAATCGTCCGGGAAGAAAAGCAAACGCAGGCCGTTATCGAATTGGTATTCGGTTATCCCTTCCACAGTCGCAACTTTCTTCGGCGCGCCGCTGGCGAACATGGCGCACGCCAGGATGCCCACAAATGCCAGCCACAGACTTTTAGCTCCGTCAGGTGTTCGATGGGAGCGAGAGAATCGATGAGGAAAACCACGCGCATTCATAAGCCGAGATTGGTACGGCCCGGGGGTGCCGACAAGCCTTTTATGCGCTGGCTAGAGAATGAATTTGCCAATTTCAGTTACATGGTTTTGATTTCTTTCATGACCGCGGTGAGCGTCAGCGTCCCTGTATTCAACTGCGCCTACCCTGATGCAGATTTGGGGGAAGTCCCTCCCTTGAGCCGCAGCCACTCTTCGTTTACGGCTAACTCCATGAAGTTGGATGTTAATGGCGATACTTTGCGGATTTCGGCCGTGAACCAGTTGGGCGCGGCCAACGCTAATTCCTTTCGTGATTGGGTCCGTGAAGCTCTGTCTGACGGTGAGAAGAACCTGGATATCGATCTGTCACAAATGACATTTCTCGACAGTTGCGGTCTGGGCGCGCTGGTCGCTCTGCACAAACTCGTGCGTAATCGTTCCGGCACCTTGCGTCTCCTCCATCCCCAGCCGCCGGTGCAACAAATTCTCGAGTTAACCCGCATGGACCAGTTGTTCGAGGTCGTGAAAGCCTGAGCCATGTCCCCGGCCGGCTCTGAACCACCCGTCGCCTGGCGCTCGGAGCTGGACTGTAATTTAACTGCCGTGCCTACGGCGGCTGCTGCGGCCCGCCGTTTCCTGCTAACCAGCGGGTGCAATGACACCGAAGCTTCCGCCTGTGAACTGGCGCTAGTCGAGGCCTGTAATAACGCCATTCTCCACGCCGGCGGGCCCGCGCGCGGCTTGCCGATTGTCCTCGAAGCCTTTTGCCGTCCTCGGCAGATCGAGTTACGCATCATCGACCACACCCAGGGATTCGAATGGCCTACCCACGTTGACTTGCCGCAGCCCGATCAGGAGTGCGGGCGCGGACTTTTCCTCATCCAGGCCGTAATGGACTCGGCCACCTACCGGCGCGAAGCCGGGGAGAACGTGCTGGTTTTGCACAAAAGGCGGGCGATGCCTGCCTGATGGGCATTACACCCGATAGTTAGCGGCTCACGACCGGACTAAAATCGTTGCGCGCATGCAATTAGTATCTTGCGTCGCTTGTTAGAAATGAAAGCCTTGCTGCCCCTCTTCGTGTTCATTGATGCTTGCGGATGGGAGATTATCAACGACGACCCTTTCGCGCGTGCCCACGCCCCTTTGCGCCGCCGCCTTCGCTCCGTGTTTGGCTATAGCTCTGCTTGCGTGCCTTCAATCCTTTCGGGGCGCTGGCCGGCCGACCATCGCAATTGGAGCTATTTTGTCTACGACCCGCAACATTCTCCGTTTAAGTCATTGAGAACGCTTCGCTGGTTGCCCAAACGCGTCACCAGCCGTCGCATTTTCCGCCGTTACTTGTCGCGTTTGCTCAAGACCGGTTTGAATTTCCGCGGTTATTTCGACCTGTACAACCTTCCTTTCGAGCACATTTCCTTATTCGATTTCAGCGAAAAGCGCAGCCCTTTGGCTCCCGGCGGCATGAACCGGGGACCGAATATTTTCGACTTTCTGGAAGAACGCCAAATCGCGTATCACGTCAGCGCCCCGGAAAAACCGGAAGAGATGAACCTGGCTGCGCTGCTACAGGACGTGCGCTCCGAGCGCGTCGATTTCGCGTTTCTTTATTGGCCCGGTCTCGATGGATTATTGCACCGGGTGGGAAATCGATCGCCGGAAGTCCCGGCCAAGCTGCGGAATTATGAACAATGGCTTGACCGCTTGCTCGAAGTCGCTCGCCGCCATTACGCCGAGGTCCGGTTGTACCTGTTCAGCGACCATGGCATGGCGAACTGCAATATCCTGCTCGATCTGCGCCGACAAATCGAAACCTTGCCAGTGCGCATGCCCACCGATTACGCCGTCGTTTACGATTCCACGATGGCGCGTTTTTGGTTCTTCAATGACCGCGCGCGAACCCTTATTCGTGATTGTCTCAACCGGGTTCCCGAAGGGCGAATCGTGCCTGACGAGGAATTGAAGGCGCTCGGAGCCTTTTTCCCTGACCGCTATTTCGGCGAGCTCATTTTCCTGGTCAAGGAAGGCGTGCTCATCGTGCCCAGCCATATGGGAGAACGGCCGATTCGCGCCATGCACGGTTATCATCCGGACGAGCCCCAAAGTTATGCCGTGCTTTGCACTGACCAACTCGACATCCCCAAGGACATCCGTGCTATCCCCGACATCTTCCGATTAATGACCGCTAACGCGGAACTGGCTAAAGCCAGAAACAGCTCCGCCCCGCACCAACCGACCGAACTGGTAGTGAGCGCTCCCGCTACTGCCTGCTAGCCCGGGCCTTTCACACAATTGGAAGTAGCGCAGGCCTCTGAGCCTGCTGTATCGCAGGTTTCCAACCTGCGAAAGCATCAACCAGGCACTGATTCACCGCGACCTCAAGCCGGAAAACATAGTTGTGACTCCGGACGGCATCGCCAAAATTCTTGACTTTGGTCTCGCGCGTGCCATCGACCCTGATGACCACGGCATGCCGCCCCATCTGGCGGATGTTACCGCCACTGGCGTGTTCGTCGGCACCGCGCGCTATATGTCCCCCGAACAATCCCGGGGCGAAACCCTGACGCCGGCAACCGATCTCTTCTGCCTCGGACTTTGTCTCTTTGAACTCGCAGCCGGCCAGCATCCTTTCGCGTCGCTCTTTGCGCAGGAGGTTATTGCAGGGATCCGTGAAGGCCCCACTCCATCGCTCATGCGCTGGCGCTCCGATCTGTCGGCCGCCTTCACTGACCTGATCGCCCTGCTCCTCTCCAAAGATCCAATCGCCCGTCCATCAGCCGAAACCACGGCTGCTCAATTTCGGGCTCTGGTGCCCGGCTAATCCGCATTTCGAGAATGCTGTCGTTCCACGATAGTTATCCTGCCGCTGTAAAAATCATCCAGCAGCGCATAAACGTCAGGGTCATACTGCTTGAGGCCATCGGGACCATTAGCGGGTTTCGAACCCGTCATGTGCAAGTCGCCATGCGTGCCGAAATACCACATCGTCAGTTCCGCGAAGAACTCGTCCGGGTTTGAGCCGGCGTAGGATCGCTGCCAAAGACCCTTGTCGAGTGAACGTCGGTACTGCTCATCAAACCGCTGTCGAACCTCTCTCTGAATCCCGTGATTGCGAATGTTATGTGAGAATTCATGGAGACAAATGTCGCGACCGCGATAACGGTCATTGGGCAGATGAAGCAAGTTTTCTTCGCCGCAGGACGTCAATAATCCCCCCATTCCACGGGTGCGCTCATCGCGAGTCAGGCCGTGATATTCGGCTAGTTGTTTTCCTTTATCATGGCGCCATTCGGGCAAGTCCGTAGTGACCTGATCGCGCCCAATGACGTGCAATTCGGCGCCGGCAGCGACCAGATTGGAAATAACCATTGGCTGTTTTTCCAATAGATTTGAGAACAATAACGAAAGTCGACCATAAGCGGCGTAGAGCGCTTCGTCAGACACCACTTTGTGCGCTTTAATTGGAATGCCGTGGAAATCCAGGACCTTCGAGAAAAAATCCTTTTCAGGCGGATCGATGATCCGGATCCGCAGATTGGAAAGACTCAGACTGTTCTGGAAATTGGTATTATGACCCAACTCGTCCACTACGCGTTTTGATGCAGGCTCATCCGCCAGGTTGGCAAACGGCGCCAGACCAAATACCAACAACAAACAAACCAAATTGGTTCTGAGCGTTTGCGGCATAATCCAGAGTACCTTCGCAGGCTGTTTGAGTTCAAGGGCCGACCATCCGCATTCTTGCGCACTCATCCACTGCCTGGATAAGGCGATGAACCTCATCTTCCGTGGTATAAGCTGCGCAACCAACTCGCACCAGTCCATCTCGCGTGTGGGCCAGGGTCTCGAGCACGGTCGTCGCGTAGAAGCTGCCGTGTGAGACGAACAGCCCACGCTGCGCCAGCGCCCGCGAGACTTCGTTCGCGGTCATATCCTGGACGACGAAAGCGATGGTGGGCGTGCGCGGCCGTCCCGGCGGCGGGCCATAGCACCGCACTCCGGGTATAGCGCTTAGTCCGTTCCAAAGTCGCATGAGTAACACGTCGCCACGACAATGCAGTCCTTCCATCGTGGACACGAGGCGTTCGCGGCGTGTGGTGCCAGATGACAGTGATGCCAGGAAATCGACCGCCGCGCCGCTGCCGACAATGCCTTCATGGTTCTGTGTGCCTGTCTCCAGCCGTTCTGGAATAGTGTTCGGCGCCGGGTCCAGCTTAGGCACGTCCAACGCTGCCATGAGCTCAGCCCGACCGTAGAGCACTCCAGCATGTGGGCCGTAAAACTTATAGGGCGAGCAAACCAGGAAATCGCACTCGAGTGCCTGCACATCAATCGCGCAGTGCGACGCATAGTGTACGGCGTCGACAAAACACAACGCCTTATGCGCATGGGCCAGACGCGCGGCTTCGCGCACCGGCGAAATGGTTCCTAGCGCATTCGACGCCGCGCCGATCGCCACCAGGCGTGTCCGAGTGGTCACAGCTTGTTCCAAAAGATGCCAGTCCAACTCGCCCGAGTCCGGTTGGAACGGCACGGTTCGAATGTTTACACCGCGCTCTTTCGCCACGGCACGCCAGGGTGCCACGTTGGCCTGATGATCGAGCTCCGTCACAACCACTTCGTCGCCGGGTCCCCAAGCCCGGCCCAATGCCCGCGAAACGTGAAAGGTGAGCGTGGTCATATTGTTGCCGAACGCGACTTCGCGCGGCGAGGCATTGAAAAAATCGGCGAAGGTTTCGCGCGTTTGTTGGAGCGCGGCATCGGTCTCGGCGCTGGTTGGATAGCCCCAATGCGTGTTGGCGTTGTGATGATAGAGATAATCCGCCATTGATTCGACAACTTGGCGCGGCACCTGGGTGCCGCCCGGCCCGTCAAAGTAAACGACTGGCAGGCCGCCATGCTCGCGTTCCAGCGCCGGGAAATGTGCACGAATTGCCTCCACCGAGGCCAACCCGACGGCCGGCGCGACAGAGTGTTTTGTGGTCATAGAGGCTATTCTACCAATGCTGGTGTACCAGCGGTTTGATTTGGCTGTCGTAAAGCCTCTGGATCTTTTTCATCGAGGCATTCGATAGCTGCGGCAAATCCGAAGCAGCGACATTATCCGTGACTTGCGCGGGGCGTTTGGCTCCTGGAATACAACAGCTAACCGCTGGAAATTCGAGAATCCATTTCAAGGCCAACTGCGGGAGCGTGGCTTCCGGTGGAACCAGTTTCTTCAGTCGCTCCACCGCCTTCAGGCCGACCTCGAAATCTACCCCCGAAAAAGTCTCACCGCGGTCAAACGCTTCGCCGTGGCGATTGAAATTCCGATGATCGTCTTTCGCAAACACGCTGGCGGTTGACATTTTCCCCGACAGCAGACCCGACGCCAGCGGCACGCGAGCGAGGATGCCCACCTTGCGTTCCTGCGCCCTGCTAAATAACAGCTCCGCCGGACGTTGTCGGAGAATGTTGAAGATGATCTGCACGGACTGAACGTTCGGATACTCGATGGCCTTCAGCGCTTCCTCGACCTTCTCTACGCTGACGCCGTAATAACGCAGCTTTCCCGCTTTCACAAAACCGTCGAGGAATCCAAACACCTCAGGGCGATAATAAACTTCAGTCGGCGGGCAATGCAGTTGCAGCAAATCAATCCTTTCCGTTTCCAGGTTTTTCAAGCTGCGGTCGACGAAGGCGACGAGGTTCTTCCGGTTGTAACCTTCGGTCGTCTGCACGGGCAATCGGCGCCCCGCTTTGGTCGCGATGTAAAATTTCTCTTTCCGCTCCTTGCGGAGTTTGGCAAGCAACCGTTCGCTTCGTCCGTCACCATAAACATCAGCCGTGTCAAAGAAGTTCACGCCGCCATCCAGCGCGGCGTGAAGCGCAGCAAGCGATTCCTTGTCATCCACCCTGCCCCATGCGCCGCCAATAGCCCACGCGCCAAAACTGATTTCAGAGATTTTCCAACCCGTGCGTCCAAGCGAGCGGTATTTCATGCCGCGAGATTAGGAGGCAATGGCAGCGTGGCAATGCGGAAATATAATACCGCCAAGCGCACTGCGGGCGCGGACTGCCCGCACTTTTGCATGCCACAGCTCCGATTACGGACCTATCTTCAACCGATAGTACCGCTGCGGGCCGGAGGAATTGGGGTCGATGATCGTCATCGGGTTCCCTGAACCGACGAGCGTCAGCACGGACGTCCAGGGACCGGACGCAGCGGTGGCCGACTGTATGGTGTAATGAGTCCCCGAAAGAGTACTAAAGCCGAATTGGAATTCGCCGTTGAGCGTGCGGGTTGGCGCCGTGAGCACGACTGGAGGCGGGGCAGGCAAGTTCACCGAAAGCGCAAGGAACCAATCGTTCGTGCCCTGGGCGGCGTCAATGACACGAACTGAAATGCCAAACGGTCCAGTGCTCGTGGGAGTGCCTGAGAGCGAGCCATTGCTCGCCAGGCTCAGGCCGGGCGGCAAGGGACCGGACCCCGGAGCCAGAGACCAACTATAAGGCGGCAGCCCTCCATTCGCGGAAAGGAGCTGGCTGTAAAAGATCCCAAGGGTGGCGTTCGGCAATGGTGAAACTGTGGTCACTTGCAACGGCGCGCGAGCAATCGTCAGCGCGAGGTATTGCGTGACGGCCTGGTAGGGATTGTTGACGAAAACGGCGACCGGAAGATTAAACTGACCGTTGGTCATAGGTGCGCCCGCGATCACGCCGGCGCTGGTAAGGCTAAGTCCAGACGGCCATCCGGCACTGCCGGCAGGCATGTACCAACCGTACGGCGGGTTGCCGCCGCTGGCGAAAAGCTGCTGATAATAAAAAACTCCGTTGGTTGCCCCAGGCAACGCGGTGGTGACGATCTGCAACGGAGCCGGTTGCACATTCAACGAAATCCATTGGTCCGCGGTCGCACCCTGGCTATCCATGACGCGGGCGCTGAACATGAAAAAGCTGGACGCTGTGGCGGTCCCGCTGACAACTCCGTTCGTGCTCAAAGTCAATCCTTGCGGCAGCGGCGCCGATCCGGGGCTTAGCATCCAGGTATAGGGCGGCTGTCCACCGCTGGCAGATAAAGACTGGCTGTACGGAACGCCGTTGGTTCCATCAGGCAAAACGGTAGTCGTGACGAACAGTGTTGAAACAATAAAATTCACAACCGCATCAGCGCCGGAGATGTTGGTGGTTTGGTTTCCCGGGCAATTGAATCCGAGCGAATTAATGTAATTGCAGTCCAGATTGAGATTCCATATGCCATTGGCGACGAGCATGGAATAATTGCCGTTTTGGTCGGTGTTCGCCGTGGAGTTGAAATTCACACCATTTATCATGGCCGAGGCATTGACGTACGTGTTGGTCACGGGATGGTTACCGCTGTCTTTGACAACCCCGACGATATGATTGCTGGCGGGCATGGCCGTGAAATCCAGACGCAGAGCCTGCCCGACATTGAGGTTGGTTGAAGGGTTGCTGGTGCAAATGTAACCTGCCAAAAGCGGGTCGCTGTTATCGGGCGAACAGTACCACGTGTTGGTGCCGCCGAGCACCGCGACGCAATAATTGCCGTTGGCATCGGTGGCGCCACCGGCTTGATAGACGCCGGACCAATCTTCGCCGCGGATGGACAAACCGCGGATGGGAACCCCGCTCAAATTGGTGAAGGTGCCGAAAAACATCGCGTTGGCCTTGCTCAACCGAATCGTTGCATTGGCAACGTTTCCTGTCGTCGTGTCGAACTGTGGGTTTTGCTGCGGGATGACGTAAGCGCGCCGCGCGAGCTGGTCGCTTTCGGTTTTGATTTTCCAGGAACCGGATGTCACCGACACGGTGAAGTTGCCGTTGGTATCGGTGAAAGCGGTGCCGAAAAGATTGTCGCTGCTCAGCATGACCAGCACGCCGCTAATGCCCGAGCTGTTGCCATTATCCAAAATGCTGCCGGAGACCGAGGCGGTCCCGTTCGTGACAAAAAGGTTGTTGGTTACGTTCAAGCCCGCTGCCACGCTCACCGGCTGTGCCAACGATTGGTCTGTGAAGTAGCCTTGCAGAGCAGGAATGACCACGTAAGTACCGGGGCTGAGATTCAATTGGTAATGGCCGCTGGCATCGGTGACCGCGCCACCCACGTATCGGCCGCCGCCATTGCCTTGCCCTTCGAACTGCATCACTACCACGGCGGCCCCTGGCACCGGCGTGGTTCCGTTGTTGTAAACCGTGCCCCGCAACGACTGCGCCAGGCTCGCGTTCGTCACCGCGAAGAGAACGTTCGTCGGCGAGAAATTCCCGAAGGGACTGGTCAGCCGGTAAATGTAGGAGCCCACCATGTTCTGCAACGGAGCGGGTGGGGCAATACTGATGCTGGCGGTAATGGCGCCGGAAGCCGCATTCTGGTCGAAGGCAACATTGATATTGGTCGCGCCGCCGATGAGCGGGACGCCACCATCGGAAACTCTGAATGAATCGATCACCGGTTCGCCGGAGTCCAAAACTCCATTGTTATTGCCATCGAGGTAGCGCTGAATCACCACTGGCTCACCATTGGTCAGGCCACCCACACTGAAGGTGACCAGGCCGGTGTAAGTTGGGTTCACTGCCGCGGGCGAGACCGTAAACGTAACGGCGCTGGCGTTCAGGTAAAGCACAATGGCCGTGAGACCAACAAGATTTGTGGCTAACCAGGAGTTACTTTTCATAAGTTGCACGTTCTGATTCGTATCGGCCCAACGACTCATCTTCGCGATTTTGGCGTGAGTCCGTCAGCTTTCGTAAGGCTGCCAAGAAGGCAAAAAAGCAACTCTTATACCGCTGCAATTTTACCCGAAACTGGGCAGTTTTGACCTGAAACAGGACGGTCCGTGCGAAAGCAAGAAAAAGAAGGAGGAAAACTGACTCGCTGGGAGCGCTGACATCCTTGCCGGGAGATGCCCGCAAGCATCACCGCAGACTGGTTTTTCGGAATTCGGGCTTCGGGCCTGTTTCGGCCTTCGGAGCTTCGGACTTCAGCTCCTAGGCGGCTCGTTCCTTCCGCGCAGACTGGTTCGTCACATTCGCACGGCGGCGTGGAACTGCTCGTTCCATAGGGGCGCGTTGGTTTCGATGTGCTTCTTTGGTCGAAGATAGACGATAGGCTTCGATGATTTCGTCATACCGTGACATGATCTCATGAATATCACGGTCTAAATCGTAGGTCAGATGCACCAAGCCGGACACGATAGCCCATTCGATGGCGTCCTGACCGAAGTTCTCCACCGAACACTGGTGCAGCAGCTCCAACAGGTAGTTTTTCATCATGCCCATAGCTTTGCTAAACGAAACTTGCCCTGATACGCGCCAAAAGGCAAGGAGCTACGCCACCGCCCCGTACAAATCCAGCGGCGCCAGTCCAAATCCGGGGAAGATCTGGTCCAGCGCCTCGCCGGCACCGTGCCGCGCAAGAATGGGTGCCAAAACATTTCGATAGTTGTTTACTACGGGCAAGTCACCCGGTCCTTCGAGCACTTCTTTGCTCAGACCCGGCCACTTGCCCAGCACGCGACCACCCTTGATTCCTCCGCCCAGGACAAACATGACGCTGCCGCGGCCGTGGTCGGTCCCGAACGCCGAGTTCTCCTCGAGCCGGCGTCCGAACTCCGTCATGACGACCACACTCGTCGTTTCCATTTCACTGCCTAAATCCTGGTAAAACGCCGCGAGCCCTTTCGCCAGTCGGGTCATGAGTGGGTCCATAATCGTCGCCTGGCCAAAATGCGAATCCCATCCATTCAAATCCAGAGATGCGGCTTCCAAACCGACGCGGCCCTTTATGAGCCTCGCGATCTGCAACAGGCCTTGCGAAAAACCATCTGTGCCGTAACGCGCGCCGTTGGCCGGTTGATAAAGTGTTGCTCGAAGGGTGGCGATACGGTGGGCCGCTTCGAGCGTGTAACGTCCGGCATTCCCGAGATTGTCTTTCTCGCCGCTGTAGAGCCGACCAAGCGCACTCAGCAACGGTTGTGGGTCGGCACCGAGCGAAAAATCGTCCAGCGACTGGAACACCGTAGCCGGTGCGCCGCGCAGTGATTCCGGCACTTCCTTGCCCACGGCCACCGCTGCGAGCGGGCTGGTCAGCGTCGCTCCGTGGACCCGCAGAAAACGGCCCAGCCATCCGCCGCCGGTGAGTCCGCCATGTTCCATCAAATCCTGCGCTTCAAAATGCGAGCGCGTGTTGTCTTCCGAGCCCGCGGCATGGATAATCGCCAGCGCGCCATTCTGGTAAGCGGGCAGCAACTCCTTGAGTTGAGGATTCAGTCCATAAAAACCGTCGAGCTGAACCGCGGAGTTTCGGGTAATGGCGATACGCGGGCGAGCGTTGTAATAGCCATCATCGTGCAATGGCGCTACCATGTTCAAACCGTCCGCGCCGCCGCGCAGAAAGATCACGACCAGTGTGCGCCGCTCATCGCGGTTGCCGGTAATGAAAGTTTGCGCCGCGCTCATATCAACAGCGTTGGAATCCGGGAGAGGCCAGCAACAACGCCAGCCCGTCACCTGAGTCGCGATAAGCCTGCGCCTCTTCCGCCGTGGCCGTACGGCCCAGCAAATGCGCCATCAAAGCATCGTTACCGCCGGCATTTCGTGTGAGCGCAGCGAAATCGACCCGCGTGCCTTTAATCCGGTTGCGGCTGAGCGCCACGGCAAAGTTCCAGCGCCACAGCAAAGTGCCCAGCCATGGCTCGGCCTGCTCAGGATAACCATCGGGCGTTGGATAACCGAACGGCACCTGCCCCATGCGCAGGAGGTAATCAACCACTTCGAGCCCTGCGTCCGTTTCAGCTTCCGTAGCGCGCAGTGCCGAAACCACAAATTGGAACGGGCGCTTGAACTTGGTCCCGCGTTCGTTCTGAAACTCTTCCGTTGAAAACAGCGCGCGCAAGGTCGCTCGAATATCGCCCGTCGTGCGCGCAAACGCGTCCGCCACCGCACTGACCGCATTGGCGGGAGGCTGATCGGCAATGAACCGCCGACAGAGTTTCGTTGCGATGTGCTTCGCGGTCGAAGGATGCCGCGTGGCTAATTCAAGGACCTGCTCCAACTCCTGATGACCGCGTCGGACCAATTCCTCGGGCTTGAGACCTGCCGGCGCGGCCGAAAACTCGTGACCCAGTACCGTCTTGGCGCCAAAATCATGCCGCTCCGGATGAAAATCAACTTTGCCGATTTGAAAGTAGGGCGCCTGGTCTTTCGAGCGGACGGTCCAACCACTCAGGCATCGGGCAACCTCCATAACGTCCTGTTGCGAATAACCGCCGTGCACACCCAGCGTGTGCAATTCGAGCAGCTCGCGCGCATAATTCTCGTTCGACTTTTCGCCCATGTGTTCGCGACGGTTCACCCGCCCGTCGAGATACCAAAGCATGGCCGGGCTCAGCGCCGATGCGCGCAGCATCTCGGGAAATTTTCCCAGCGCGCGCTTGCGAATGACGTCCCGGTCATCCGCCACCTTCAGCCATTTGCAGTCCCCTTTGGAGGGATCAATGTTGAAATGATCCGACCAGAACTCAGCCATCACTTCGTATAACTGGCGCTCCGAAAGGACAGCGCGAAGCACCGTGGCGCGGCGCAACTCGTCCTGCAGCAGGTCCTGCTGATATTCGAACAACTCGCCCAACGGTTCGCTCAGCGTCTCAAACCGGCGCACGGCATACTCCGCGCGTTCATCGTCGATTTTCTCCGGCGCCAGTTGTTGCTCGAGGTATGCTGCGGCCGCCTCTCCTGCGTTCGGAGCGAGCTTCCGGATCCGGTCGTAATCGCCGGGTTTCGCTCCAAACCCGCATCGGTTGAACGCATGAGCAATCGGGTCAATGTCCGACTGTGTCGGACTGCCAAAAGGTCCTTTCCGCCGTTCTTCAATTGCGAAGAACGCGCGCAGCTCGTGCGGCAATTGGTCGCAGCCGCCGGCAAGCAATGCCAGGCTGCCGGCTCCCGCTTTCAGGAATTTGCGCCGCGGCAGCTTCATCCGGCAATTGGGGCCACGGTTGCCAGGTTGGCTGGAGCGGCCGTGGGCCGATTTCGTCTCAGTTCCCGGCGATAAAGAATCAACGCGCCGAAACCACTGACCAGCACCCAGAGCGGTAGGATAATCCAACCTACGATGGGAAGCAGAAATGAGCAGGCCAGCAGGATGCCTCCCCGCAACACCCGCCGCCATGGCTGGGTCTCATCCACCGGCGAAGGTAATCCCGCTCCGATGCGCAACGTCAGCCCCGCTGAGCCAGCCAGGCCCAACAACGCTGGCACGACTACCATGGTCAACCCGAGGAGCTTCACCAATGGATTGGGGGTATTGGCCAACACCAACCCCAGCACTACCGGTAGTACCGCCGCCGCGAGGCCGACAAAAGTGATTTTAAAGGGCGTGCGGTATTGATGGCTGGCGCCTTCCACGAGTGCCGGAAATAAAGCCTCCGAAAGCAACCAATAGCTCACGTAAATCGTCAGGATGCCGATGATTATCAGCAGAATCTTCAAAATGTCGGCCATTATCATATCGTTTCTCCAGCTTGAGTGGTGATGTTTGACCTAACGTCCACCGAAAGCTCGGCCCATTCAAGTGCTATCCAAAATACCCCGTTCCGCCGCATTTTGTTTCAAGATTCTACGACCGGATGAACAGGATGGACAGATTTGCCTCCCGCGCAGGGTTCGCCCGTTATCCTGTCCATCCTGTTAATCCTGTCTGGCAAGTCAGACCTTTTCCTGGGCGAGTTTGTAGCGGATTTTCACTCCTTGGCCGTCGTTGCTTAAACCCACCAGGCGAAGGATTCCAAGCGTCCCCGTATCCGTCCGAAAGGCGTAAGTCTCCTCTCCGGTATGGAACACCAGCCACCTTCTCGGGGAGTGGCGGTTGGGTTGCGGAACCGGGATGCTATGATTAAGCTCCGCTGCGCCCTTATACCAGCACTCTGTCTCGACCGGAGCGATGG
>CAZUVM010000009.1:0-76852 GCA_964623885.1 uncultured Verrucomicrobiota bacterium | reverse complement strand
CGTTCCCATTGTCGGCGTTGTGGCCGTCGATCAAAACGTAATTGCCGGCGACTTCGAGGCGTTGGGATGGGCTGGTAGTGTTAATGCCGACAAAGCCATTCGCGGCAATCGACATCCGGTCGTTGGAAGAGGTATAGAAATCCAGTCCATACTGGTTGCCGCCGACGGGGCGTTTGGAAGCGATGCCTTCACCGCTCGAAAGGGCGCCACCCAACTTGAGTCCGAAATCAATCGTTCCGTCATTATTGCCCATGCCGTCAACGTGGACTCCATTGGCGCCATCGTAGAAGAACACGCCACCGCTCGCGAGGACGTTAAAAGCATTATCGACTCCCGCTCCCGTGAAAGGATTTTGCGAGCCATCGCCCCACATGAAGGTCCCATTGTTTACGGTCCGGACGTCCTGCCCGGCGCCAAAACTGCCGATCCCAGTCACGGTGTTTCCGCTCCCTCCAGGAATCGTCGCGTATTCGCCGGCGGTGTTGCCCAGCCCGCCGCCGATCGTGCCGAAATCAGCCAAAATCCTGTTTGGATTGTCTCCCGAAATCACATCGAACCTAAAAGAGTCGCCGCCGCCGGCGATGGTTCCCCCGACCGTACCGCTCGAGATGCTATTGCCCCAATATCCAGCGACGACGTTCATGCCATACTCGAGGCCGGTCAGAACTGTTCCGCTCGAAACGTATTGCAATTGCAAGCCGGGCTCATTGAAGGATCGTAATTGCAACGCGTTGTTGTCGGTGGTCCCAAGGAAGTTCACCGTGGGCGACGTACCCGCGTTGCCGCCCAACTGCCAGAAATTCCCACTGTTCAAACCGTCGAGGGTCACGGCGTTGACATTACTTATGCCCATGCCATTGCCGGCAAAAATGTTGGCAGGATTGGTGAAGCTCACGACGCCGCTGTAACCGCCGGCGAGGCTCGCGGACGGGACCGTCCCGCTCAGTCCCGCCGCGTTCGCGCCTTCGGCAAAAATGGCATACGGAGTGGGCGTCAATTGCTGGCGCGGGCTAAGCACAGTAAACGAGCCTACCCCGTTTGTGCGCACCGCGACTTGCAGCCAATAAGTGGTCCCGTCGAAAACATTGCCGTAGTCCAGGGTAATCGTGAACAATCCGTTACTCACCGCCACAGCGGGATTCGTAACCGGCCCGGCAAACACTGTGCCTCCCGTACTGATCGTGTAGAGACCGGCACGGATGTCATAAATCCCGTTTGCGGGACTGCCGCCTACGCTCAACCGTCCATCATAAGTAAACGCCGTCCCCTGAGCCTGCGCAGCAAGGCTTTGGCACAGGAGAAGCGCCATCACCACGGTCTGCGCGACCCGTCGCGTCATTGCCCCCCCGCTCCCCTCGCCGCCTCCAACCCTCCTCCAAAATCGTAAAACCGAGTCGGTGCGTGGACGTGAATGGAACGCTCGACCGGATCTAGAGGGCTCTTGCTCTCGTCTTTCAGAAGAGGTCGGCATGCCCATTACAACTTGCGCTGAGTGAGATGTTTTGCGCGTGTGAGTTTTCATCATAGATTGCCTTTCCTTTGTGCTGTCTAAATCATCAGGGGCTTGTCAGCCGGAAGAACAGTCTGCCGGCCGGCTGCGTCAGCGTAAGAGTGTTCGTTCCACTGGTGGTAGTAACGCCACTACTGGCCGACCACCCTGCCGGAGCGCTGACGTCATTGTTTTGCTGCAAAGTCCAACCCGAAACCGCTTGCCAATAAACCGTCACCGAGCTGGCGCCGCGCGCGATATAAAGCGTCGGCGCGCCCGGAGTCTGCACCGGCGCAATCAACGACCAGAACCCGCCGGTAACCGAGTAAGCACCCCCGCTCATCGGCCCACCTGCATCATGCTGGCCAATCGTGCCGGTGACTTGAAACGTTCCGCCGGTGCTTGTGCCTCCGCCGCTGGATATTTTGTACCAGTCGATGGAGTAACTCAGGGCCAGTGAGGCATTGGCCAGCGCCACGAATAGGAAGTACCACAGGACTTTCATTTGATGTTTAGTTGTTCTGGTGATCTCAACAAATTGTTTTTAGTTGGACGATCCTGTCGTTTCGGCTCGATCCAATGGGCTTCACTCCTCAGTGCGTCGTTTCAGAAGAAAAGATCTCAGCCAGAAAAGAAATTTTTTCTCTGTTCGCACGCTGCTGCGATCAGAATGGACTACGCGGGCTTAGCTGGAACGATGCAGTTGTCTTCCGGGAGCGCGCCCGCCCCGGGCGCTGCCGACCGGCGCCCCCGCCGGTTGGCTTGTATGGGCCCAAGCTCACCAACTAACGAGCAGAATTGGCGCAGTCCGGAATGAGGTTGGCGAGGGCGCCAACCGCTGCGCCCGTGGCGGGCGCGGTCCCTTCCACTAAATGGTTCCGGCTTAGTGATCGGGGAAATAGATGGGTGATGCCGCCGTCTTATGGCCCGGGTTGCTTACGGCTCGGCAGTCACTGCTACGAGGAAGGGCTGGCCCGGCGTCGGCTTGTCCGAAGTAAAGTCAAACTGCACGATGGGCACGTTCGGAAAAGGGTTTTCCCAGGTGGTTTTGAAAAGCCGCACGCTGTGGCCCTCTCTTGACGCAACCGGGTTCTTGCCGGTCCATGCGATCTGGCAGTTCGTGACCGTTTGGCTGGAGAGCGACCACCAATCCACCATGTCTTTGCCCATCACAATAGGCCGTTGCTCCTGGCGGCCATCGGCATAGTGAAAAACGTAACTGCCCAGTTCATCCCCCAGGTGAGCGTTGCCAGAGTAGATCGCCGCGTGCAGAAAATGCAGCCGGCGACATTTGCGGCCGATCGGAATGTTGAGCACGTGGTTGGGATAAGGCAGGAAGTTGGGAGCAACAACGCCAAGCTGGATCAAGCCGCGCACGTCGAATCCAACCCCGCCCAATTCGTGTATGCCCGGCGTCAGCCCGGACAAATCGTTCTTTGCAGCTCTGGGGCTGTGCCAACTCTCAGTCAAAGGCGCATTGTAATAATCACTCAGGTCAATCAGGTTGCCTGCAATGTCAGGTTCCCGGCGCGGGATTAATTGCGCCAACTCTTCTTCGCTGAATGGTCCGGCATCAAATTGCAACCTGGCCGGGCTGAATGGGGCAGCATTAGTCGCGGGCGGGAACGGTGGCAGGTCCCAGTCCAGGTTTAAATTGACCAACTCCCGGCGAAGCGCTCTTAAGTCCCAAATATTGATTTGCCCGCTCCATTCCAAGGCGGCAAACCGCGCTCCATCGGGACTGAAAGTAAGAGAGCTCACATGTGTGAGCGAAGGCACGCGCAGCGTCGCCACCACCTCACACGAAGGCACCTTTACCATTCGAATCTCGTATCCGCCGTGCATATAGGCCAGCAGGCGCCCATCCGGGCTGAACGCCAGCGGGTTGATTTCCGATACGTGATCGCCTGGAATCGCCCGCGGCGCGCAATCCCACGAGCTCGTCTGCCAAAGTTTCAGTTCGGTCATGTTGGCTGTAGCCAGCCAGTTTCCGTCTGGGCTGAAAGCAACCACAGCCGTTCCCGCGACTGGCAGTTCATGAAGTAATTCGCCGGTAACAGCATCATAAATCTTGACCCCGATGCCTTTCCAGGTTCCGGTCGCCGCCCAGCGACCGGCCGGGTCCAAAGTAACGAACTGTGCCGCGAAATGGCCTTGCAAGTTAAGCCGGTTGGTCAGGCCAGCCAGATCCAGCAACAGTGGGTCGACCCCTACTTCTCTCGAAGCGAGCAATTTTCTCCCATCCGCATTCAGAGCCGCATAGCGAAAGGTTTGCTGCGCTGCCAGGATTTGTGGCGGGTCAAGCCGCAGAAAGGAGCCACGGGCGGTCGACTCACTTCGCAGCGGCCAACGGTAGAGCCCGCCCTCAGTGCACCCGATGATGCCCAGCCCACCGTAGGTTTGAAAACGCGCCGAACGGCATGCGCTGGTCGGCAGGTGACCAATTTCCTTCCCCGAGTCCGTGTCCCATATTCCGATTCCGTCGTTGGCGCTGACCACCATGAGGCGTCCGTCCGGCGAAAACTCCGTGTTCCAGGCACGCAATCCATCCGCGCGACCTGACAGCCGCCGATAACCCGTCGCTTGCCCCACTTCCAACAACTTTGTGACTTCACCTTCCACTGCGTACGCCAGTGTCCGGTCATCCCTGCTGAAATGGAGTCCGACGTCCTGTGTCCGGTACATCACCCATTGCCGGCCGCTCGGCACGTCCCAAAGACGCAGGGTGCTGTCCCAACTTGCGCTCGCCAGCATGTTACCCTGCTGCGAAAAAGCCAGTCCGGTCACCCGCGCTTCGTGCCCCGCCAACCGAACCCGCACGCGGCTCGCGTGAACATCCCATACTTCGATCCTCCCATCCACATACCCCATCGCCAGCAGATTCCCATCCCGGCTCCAACTTAAATAGCTGAGCGCGCCGGAGCCCGGCAAAGTAGTAATTGTTTGCCCGGAAGAAGCGTCCATGACCCATGCCGCAATGCCCCCATTTTCGAGGCCGGCCAGTTTTGTACCATCAGGGCTGAATCGCACTATAGTGAGTCTCCCACCGACTCCAAGTCGCCTCAGTTCCTTGCCCGTCTCGAGATCTTCAATTGACACAGACCCGTCCGGATTGAGCATGGCGATAGCCATGCCATCGGGCGAAAAGTCCGGGTCACCCACGCCGTCCGTTTCGAGCACCAAAGTCCCGGCTCGCGTGAGTTCCCAAACGCGGGAGCGCAACTCTCCTTGCCCCACCACACAAGACGCTGCCAGATAACGGCTCCGACTATCGAACCGGCGCAGGAGCAAGCCGTTTGCAAAATCATTTACGTCTTTTAATGTCAGGAAACTAACTTGTTGCTCGTCCTGGACACGTCGAACGACGATACCAGAGTTGGTAATGCAAGCGTAAAGTTCGCAAGACTCATCGAAGCAGACGTTCGCAGCCATCCAGTGCGCCGGGAATCGCCAGCGCTTTTGTTCCCGCACGTCCGGCAAGGCAAAAGCCGTAACCGCTGCATCGCTTAAATCCGTTGTCCGACGGATGGCCGCGGCTTTCCCAATCGCCTCCAGGCTTTCAAATCGCTGTCCCGCCCGCCCGCTTAACTGCTTCGCGCGCGCTTCACCCAATAGCGCGTCATACAGGTGCCGCTCGGCCGCGACCCGTTGCTCCGCCTCGCCTCCCCGTGCGCGATCCGCCTCCCGGTGCAGCCTCTGTTGCTCACGCTCTGCTCTCCGCGCTCGAACAGCTTCCAGCGTGCTGCCGGCCGTTCCCAGCACCAAGGCCAGCGCTACTCCGGCCGCCGCCAGAAACACCAGCTTGTTGCGCCGCGCCAGTTTCTGAAACCGATAAAACTTGCTCTGCGGACGCGCGACGACCGGCTCACCTTTCAAATGCCGCAATAGGTCCATCGCCAAACCGTTCGCCGTCTCGTAGCGTCGCGTCCGGTCTTTTTCCAGGCACTTCATCACGATCCAATCCAAATCCCCGCGCAGAGCTTTGATCAATTCCCTGCGTTCAAGCAGCAGCGATGACGCCTTGGCTGCACCTGCTAATTGCCGCGTATTGCTTGCCAAGGCTTCATCAGACGCAGCATTCCGATGATCCGCCGAAGTTGCCCCCTTGCTCTCGGGCGCTTGCTGCCTGCCACGGTCGGCTCGCGACATTTCCATGGTCAGGCGCGTGGAGGGACGGGGCGGCTCCTTCTCCCGGATCGTCCGTCGCATCGCGTCCAAGCCTGCCGACAACAGTTCCTTGGCGTCAAAAGGAGTCCGCCCGATTAGCAGCTCGTAAAGCAGCACTCCGAGCGAATAGATGTCCGTGCGCGTGTCCACATCCAGCCCCTTTAATTCCGCTTGCTCCGGGCTCATGTAGGCCGGCGTCCCGATAAACTGCTCGAAGGAGGTAAACAGAGTTTGTTCGGTGAGCCGTCCTTCAATCGCTTTGGCGATTCCAAAATCGATGACCTTCGGGACCGGCACACCATCGTGAACGGTCACGAGCACATTCGATGGCTTGATATCTCGATGAATGATCCCCTTCTGATGGGCATGCTGGATCGCGCGGCAGATCTGAACCACCAACTCAACACGCTGAGTCGTAGGTATTCGGTTTTGTTCGCAGTAATCGGTGATTTTTACTCCCTTCACCAATTCCATCACAAAAAAGGGTCGCCCCGCCTGAGTGGCGCCGGCATCGAGCACCCGGGCGATGTTCGGATGATCCATGAGTGCCAACGCCTGGCGTTCCGCCTCGAACCGAGCAACCACCCGCCTCGTGTCCATCCCCAGTTTGATCACTTTCAGCGCCACACGCCTTCGGACCGGCTCCTCCTGTTCGGCCATGTAAACCACTCCGCACCCGCCCTCGCCGATCTTTTCCAAGAGCTTATAATGAGCGATCCGATCACCGGGACGCTCCGCCCCAGCCCCCATCTGGGCTTCGGCTCGTGGATGCTCAGGCAGAATACCTTCGCTTGCCTCGTGGACCTGCAACAGCGCGCGCGCTCGTTCCAGAAGCACGGTATCCTGCCCGCAGGCTCCGGCTAGAAACGCAGCGCGCTCGTCGGGGGGAAATCCCAGAGCCCGACTGAACACGGCTTCCAGCCGCTCAATATTCGTACTCATCGCAAGCTTGCCCGCTCTCTGGAATAGTGGCGCTGTGCCTATGCAAAACCTCTCACCACGAGTGAAAAATTCGTCGCCCTTAGCCGATTTTCCCTCCGTGATCAGTCCGGAGTATTCAACTCCGACAGCAGCCAGGCCCGGGCAAAGACCCAGTAACGATTGGCGGTCGCCTGGGCAATCCCCAGCACCTCAGCAGCTTCCGTAATGTTGAGTCCGGTGAAGAACCGTAGCTTGACCAACTTAGCGTGCATCGGGGCCTCTGCCTCCAACTTTTCCAGAGCCTCGTTCACCCGAAGCAACACGTCGTCATCCGCGGTCATCGCCACATCTAACTGGCTCAAATCAACCCGGACCAGTCCGTGTCCATGCCGCTCCCGATGCCGCTTGCGTGCGCGGTCGATGAGAATCCGCCGCATGGCTTCGGCCGCTGCGCCAAAGAAATGGCCACGCCCGTTCCAATTCTGGTTGCCCGACCCGGCCAAGCGCAACCAGGCCTCGTGCACTAAAGCCGTCGGTTGCAAGGTTTGTCCAGGAGCCTCCTGCGCCAGCTTCGCCGCCGCCAAATGCCTCAGTTCATCGTAAACAAGCGGCAACAGTCGCTCGGCCGCCCTTTCATCCCCGGCGTCGACGGACCGCAAAATCTGTGTCAATGGCTCCGGCGCAGTCTGCATGCGACCCTCCCCACAGCCGGCAGCCCGCCGTGCAACTCTGGGAATATTCTTACTAAACATGATCATTAAGGAAAATCAAGCTAATAAAAGGTTGGACGTACCAGTCCGACGTCATACTCTCGGCGTGTCGTGGAAATGACCGAAAACATGCCGCGGCGGGTTTTGGTCGTAGACGATGAGGCGCTCGTCTGCGATGCCATCCGGCGAGTTTTGGAGCTCGACAAGTTTACGGTCGAATCAACCTCAAGCCCACAGGAAGCGTTGAACTTGTTTCAGCCCGGGAAGTTCGACCTTGTCATCATCGATTACGAAATGCCTTTGATGAAAGGGGACAAGCTGGCCGCCGCGATCCGCGCCCAGGCGCCGCAGCAGCCAATTATCATGGTTACCGCTTACGGTGAATCGTTGCGGGCCTCCGGGGATTTCCCTCTGGCAGTGAACCTGGTAGTAAGCAAGCCGTTCGAATTGAAAGCGTTTCGGGACGCCGTAAGCCAGATCGCCGCCCACCGCTAGCGGCTGCCTGATGAAGGGCTGTCGAGTGCAGGAGCCAACAACGTGAGGAGTCGTGGGTCACCGCTTCGGCTGCCACCGTCATGAACATTCACAAATCCACCAAAGCCTACGAAGCCTGGCTCCGGGCAAGAATCCCTTTGCTCGCATCCGACTTGCGCCTCAAACATCGACGCATGGCCGCCAGCCCTTTTGCTTTTCTGCGCGCCACCTTCTATCGCTGGGTGCAACTGTGGCCCCGGATCTGCCCCCAACTCATGAGTGCACCGGCGCTCTTGAGCGTAGGTGACCTTCATGTCGAGAATTTCGGCACCTGGCGTGACCTGGAAGGACGGCTGATCTGGGGAGCCAATGATTTCGACGAAGTCGCGCAAATGCCGTACGCCATCGATCTGGTCCGGCTGGCGGTCAGCGCCCAACTGGCCATCCGCGAAAACCACCTGTCTTGCGACCAGGCTGAAGCTTGCGATGCAATTCTGGAAGGATATAGGCAGTCCCTAAAGGAAGGCGGCGCGCCCTATGTGCTGGCAGAGCAGCATCGGTGGCTGCGGGATTTGGCTCTAAGCGAACTTCGCGATCCGGTCTTGTATTGGCAAAAACTGGATGAATTGCCCGCTGTCCGAACGGCGATGCCGGCCGAAGTTCGCGCGGCATTGACTCGCGCTCTGCCCGAGCCGGCGAGGGATTTTCGGGTCGTTCACCGCCATGCCGGCTTGGGCAGTCTCGGCCGCAGGCGCCTCATGGCGCTCACGCGCTGGCGCGGCGGTTACGTTGCTCGTGAGGCCAAAGAACTCGTTGCCTCCGCCTGGTATTGGCCAAAGGGAAGTGCCACGAATTCGGGCATTCTTTACCAGCGCGCCATTGATTCCGCCGTGCGCGTTCCCGACCCGTACGTTGCGCAAAAGGGTCGCTGGGTGATACGCCGCCTCGCGCCCGACTGCGGACGCATCGAACTGGCCTTCCTCCCTGTAAAACGGGACGAACTCCGACTGCTCAATGCGATGGGGTGGGAGACTGCCAATATCCACCTCGGCTCTAAATCCACGGTATCACGGATCTGGAAAGATTTGAATCGTCGACCGGCCAACTGGCTACGCCGTTCCGTCGAAGCCATGGCCAAAGCCACCATTCAGGACTGGAAAGATTGGGCGGCGCTTAGCGGGTAATCACCGAAGGCACAACCTGCTTCTGTCTTCTTTGTTACTTCGTTTCTTTCTTGTTCAAGGTTTTTCTGCGGCGGCTTTACCCGGTATCAACGCACGCAAAATCGGTTCGACCCAATTGTCAGCCTTCATGTCCCACAACAGAAAATCACTATCGAATTGCCAATACGCCCAACTCCAGCCTGCAGCTTCCGCCGTTCGTGCCACCCACTCTGTATACCGAGCGCGCGACTCCATCGGCCCTTTGTCGTACGCGCCGAACTCGCCAAGGAAAATCGGACGGTTATTCGCTTTGGCCCAGGCTGTTACATGAGCGAAATCATCTTGCACCGCCTTTCGCTCGGTCTCGCTCCCCCAATTGATTCCCGTCTTGCCTGTCTGTCCTGTCCAGGCGGCGCCTTGATGGGTGAAGGACATCGGCTTGTAATAGTGAACAGTCACAATCAGGTGCCGATCATTCGGCGACAGTTCCAATTCACCAAGATGATCGACCGAGTTCCAAAACGCAGGTCCTACGACTACCGTGCGCGTGGGGTTGGTTTCGCGGATTACGGCCAGCGCCTCCTGAAAGTACTCGTTCCAAAGCTCCGGTGTGAGTTTCTTATTCGGCTCGTTTAAAACTTCAAACAGCACTGAGTTGGGCGCCTCGCGACAATGTGCCGAAAGCTGTTTCCAAAACGCAAGGAATTGCGCCTTGTGGCCTTCGGGGTCCTCACCCATCCGGTTGTATTCATGACAGTCCAGGATCACCTGCAAGCCTTGAGCAGTCGCTTTGGCTACCACCCAATCCAGCGTCTCCAGCCAAGCCGCGTCCAACGCCCAGTCCTTTTCCCGATCCATATGCCGGAACGGGCTCAGATTCACACGCACGGACTGAAATCCAGCTTCTTTGATTAATAGGAAATGCTTTTCCTGAAAGCGCGCGTGCTCCCGTGAGCGCCACAAGGGGTCGTAACCGATAATGTTGACCCCGCGCCCCAGCCGGTGGTTTTGCTCAAAGGCATCCAGCGACTGCGCCTGGGTTTGAAGACAAAGGCAAATCCCCGTCAAAATCAGGAGTACTCTCATAGCTCGCCGAGTGCTGTTCGACGAGCGAAGTATTCACAAACCCTCTATAACACACAATCAGAAACTCGCCTTCCTAATGATCTAGTTACTCCAGATGAGCATGGCCGAAACCTTTAACCTCGATTAATCCGTTTCGAATCGCGTAATGGGTCAACTCAATATCATCGCCGATTCCCAAACACCGATAGATTCTTGAGAAATGATATTCGATGGTCTTGAGGCTGACACCCAAGGCATAAGCAATTTGTTTTCGGGTCTGGCCGGAAGCTCGCGCGCGTAACATTTGGAACTGGGCCTGGCTGAGGCCTTTGACTCGGGAAGCAAGTCTCTTTGGCGCAACCGGGGATTGATCAGGTATTACGCTCGAAATGGCTCGGCGCAGAACCCTGGTGTTGGCATAGGCGCTCTCCGTGAATCCATGCTCTTTAGATAAGGCCATAACTCAGATTTGCTCTCCACCTGCGCCCTCCATCGCAAGGTTACAATAAGCCTAGTTCACACTCCATGCTCGCCACAACTTGGGTATTCGCCCGTTGGGTATTTGCCCAAGGCCGATCATCAGGAATCTCCTAGTCGCTTGTGCTCGGCCAAAAGGCCGAGATTGTGGCATGGAGGAGAAAAGGGACGCGAGGATCCGCGGCTCCGCGGGCATTGCTGTTTGTCTATTGGGGGTGCTAGTTTTTATCAGCCTTGGAACTCCGGTAACCCGTGCCGTGCAACTCTCGTTGGGCACAGGCTTGCAGTTTTCGCTTGGAACCGTGAGCAATGCCCCCATTCAACTGGCCTGGAACCCAAGTCCGGATCCTGCTGTGGCCGGTTACCGGCTTTATTGGGGGACGGCGAGTGGATCATACTCTTTCGTCTATGACGCAGGGAGTGCCACATCAGCGGTCGTATCGAACCTGGCCCCAGGCGGCGTCTATTTCTTTGCGGCAACCGATTATGATACCAACGGACTCGAGAGCGATTTTTCGACCGAAGTTTCATTCACCAACAATCCGGCCACTGCGCCGGTCGTGCCGCAAATTACAAACTTTGTTAAGAATGCAGACGGTAATTTCAGCATCAACAGCACTACCGCACCTGGTCAGAGCTACGTGTTACTGGCAACAACCAATTTCGCGCCTCAGGCAACCTGGCTTCCTATCGCAACGAACACCGCCGACAATCTCGGCAGCCTAAACCTTGTTGATCTCGAGGCAACCGCAGCGTTTTTACCGCATAACCACCACGCAATGAAACTGGGGGCGTGTTGTGCGACGGCCCCCTAAACTTCTGCTGCGCAAACACCTGCGAGCCTGCTTAATGGCAATTATCGCTCGCCGCCAGGTGGCCTCGCAGCGCTTCCGCAAGTCTTCTCTACCTGGCGCTTGCCAACCCGGATCTCACCCAATACTTTGCGCACACCTATGGAAAAAGTTGTTATCATGGGGTCCGGCTGTGCCGGCTTGACCGCCGCCCTGTATACCGCGCGCGCTAACCTGCGGCCGCTCGTGGTGACTGGTCGCCAGCCCGGCGGCCTCCTGACCACCACCACCATTGTTGAGAATTATCCCGGTTTCCCTGAAGGCATCGATGGTTATGAACTGACCACCAGAATGCAAAAACAGGCCGAGCGGTTTGGCGCTCGCGTCCAATTCGGCGTGGTTGAAGCCGCCGATCTCTCCCGGCAACCGTTTGCTTTAACCATCGATGGCGAAAGACTCGAATCCGAAACCATCATCATCGCCAGCGGTGCCAGCCACCGGCATCTCGGCTTGGAAAGCGAGCATAAGCTCGAAAACAAAGGCGTGACCTACTGTGCGACCTGTGATGGCGCCTTGCCCGTGTTCCGAAACCAACCGCTCGTCGTCGTTGGTGGCGGGGACTCCGCTTGCGAAGAAGCAATGTACCTCACTCGCTTTGGCTCGGCGGTTTATCTGGTGCATCGGCGCAATACCCTGCGCGCCTCGCGCATCATGGCCGAGCGCGCTCTAGCACATGAAAAAATCAAACCGGTCTGGGATTCAGTCGTAACGGAAGTCCTCGACGGCGGCAAAGGCAAAGTCGCCGGCGTGCGCCTCCAAAACGTTCACACGAAAACCGAGACCGAACTCGCCTGCGCCGGCGTATTCGTCGCCATCGGCCACGTTCCCAATACCCAGCTTTTCAAAGGCGTCCTCGATATGGACGAACATGGGTACCTCATTCCGAAGCGCGGGACGGCCACGAATGTCCCGGGCGTGTTCGTGGCGGGCGATTGCGCTGACCGCATCTATCGACAGGCTGTGACTGCAGCCGGAACGGGCTGTGCAGCCGCCATTGACGTCGAACGCTACCTCGCCGCCCGCAACGAATGAGTTCGTCTTGCGGATCTCGACGAAAAAGGCCCGAGACATTGAATCAATGCGGCGGGGAATTGTTGGTCGGAATCAAATCACCGGCTTACGATCGAATACGACCGAGCATGAGCAGGGCGACTGACAATTTTCAGGAGTCGCATCGTCTCATCACGTCTGCCATCGCCAACGCTGTCTGCGCCGCCTCCTTACCACGATTATGCGTTTTGCTCAAACACCGCGCCTTCGCCTGCTCTTCATTTTCCAGGAGTAAGACCTCATGAACCACCGGCACCTCGTACCGCAATTGAATCTCCATGAGCGCCCTGCTCACTGCCTCACCAATATGCGCCGCATGCACCGTTTCGCCGCGAAGAATGACCCCTAGGCAAATAATCGCGGAAATTCTTTTTCCTTGCGACGAATTCTGAGCAGCCCCGGTGCGCGCAATTTTTGCCGTTACTAACGGGATCTCATACGCGCCAGGCACTCGAATCAGTTCAACCTTTTTTGCCCCCGCTCGCTTGAGTTCCGTCTCGGCAGCGCGGACCATCGCGTCCACGTATTTCGCATTGTATTGTGAAGCGACGATTGCGAACGCTGCGTCGCGTGCTGTTACTTTTTTTTGCCTAATCGCTTTTAGCATCGAATGAGCTAGCCGAGGTGAAGGGCATCATGTTCACGCATCACGTTTCACGTTCACTGCCGTGCATCTTTGGTTTCCTTCTCTACTCCTCAAAGCAAATGCCCCAGTTTCTCTCGCTTGGTCTCCAAATATCGCAAGTTGTGTGGATTCGGCTTCACCTTGATCGGCACCTGCTCGACGATTTTTAGCCCGTACCCTTCGAGGCCCACTACCTTGCGAGGATTATTCGTCAACAACCGAATCGTCCGCAGGCCCAGGTCGGCCAGGATTTGCGCTCCCAAACCATACTCGCGCAGGTCCATCTCAAACCCCAGCTTCTGGTTGGCCTCAACTGTATCGTAACCTTGCTCCTGCAGCTTATACGCCTTGATCTTCGGCGCCAGGCCGATGCCACGTCCTTCCTGCCGCATGTAGACCACCACTCCACAGCCCGCCTCCGCCACCTGTCGCATTGCCTGGTGCAACTGCGGCCCGCAATCGCACCGGTGCGACCCGAACACGTCCCCCGTCAAACATTCGCTGTGCACGCGCACCAGCACATTGCGCACGCCAGCCACGTCCCCGCACACCAGCGCCAGGTGATGCTGATTGTCCAGCTTGGACTTATACAGATATAAGTTGAAATCGCCGTATTCCGTCGGGAGCTTCACCACTTCGATGCGCTCAACCAACTTCTCACGGGTACGGCGAAACTGAATCAAATCGGCGATCGTGCAAATCTTCAGCCGATGTTTTTTGGCAAAGCCGGCCAGCTCCGACAACCGCGCCATCGAGCCATCGTCGCTCATGATCTCACAAATGACACCGATGGGGCGCGCACCCGCCAACCGCACTAGGTCCACCGCCGCCTCAGTATGACCCGCCCGCTGCAATACACCACCCGGACGTGCCCGCAACGGAAACACGTGCCCTGGCTGCACCAGGTCCTCGGGCACCGCTGTCGGTTCGGCCATAATCCGGATGGTTTCCGCCCGATCGGCCGCGCTGATCCCCGTAGTAATCCCGCGCGCCGCATCCACGCTGATCTGGAAATCTGTTTTGAACGTCTCGCGATTCTGCCGCACCATCCGCTCAATCCCAAGCTGCTGCAGCCGCTCCGATGTCGTCGGCGCGCAAATGAGACCCCGCCCATGCTTGGCCATGAAATTCACCGCCTCGGGCGTCACAAACTGTGCCGCCATGATCAGGTCGCCCTCGTTTTCACGGTCGGCATCATCGACCACGATCACCATCTTGCCCTTTTGAACGTCGGCGACCACGGCCTCGATCGAATTGAATCGCTGCGCCATTTCGCGCCCAACGTACCGATTGTCGCCGAAAATGCCAGAACGATTGTCCCCCCAATGCCGTCTAGCGCTCATTCCACGTCTGGACAATCCAGCCATGAACCCCTAAGAATGATCTGTCACCGACAGCACTCGTAGCGCGGGCGCCCTCGCCTGCGGGTTTTGGCAGAGTCTTGCTGCCATTTGGCTGATGCAGTCTCAGCGTCACAAAACTGAATGATTGGCCGCTGCCATTCGCAACCTATGATTAAATTCCGGACTCGCCTCGCTTACTCCCTCTCTCTCAGTCTGCCTGTCATCCTCTTCGCTCCTGTCGTGGTGACCGGTCAAAACCAGGCATCGCCGGCTCCCACCGACACCAGCGCTATGGCACCACTCAATTGGACCACGGCACAGGACCACCGCAATATGATGGAACAGTTGGGCATTGTCCGACTGCGGCCCGGGCCCAGCGGACAACCTGGCTCAACCAATTCCGCCAATTACGATCCCGCAAAAGCCAATCCCTTTCCCGATTTGCCCGATCTCCTCACGCTCAAAAACGGCAAGAAAGTGACCACCCCGGAGATGTGGTGGAAACAGCGCCGGCCTGAAATCGTCGAAGATTTCGAGCGCGAAGTTATCGGCAGAGTGCCGAAAGATGTGCCGAAGGCTACCTGGACCGTGATGTCCAACATCACCGATGGTGTGGTCGGTAAATTGGCAGCCAACGGAAAACAACTAGTCGGACACGTCGATAACTCCACCTGTCCTGCAATCACTGTCGACATCCGCATGACCGTGGTGACTCCGGCGAACGGTAAAGGCCCTGTGCCGACGCTCATGATGTTCGGCGGGTTTGGCGGTGATGGTATGCCGCGGCAGGCTGGTTCACCCGTGCCTACCAATCGCTTCCGCGAATTCGGCGGCCCGTTCAAAGATCCGCCTTCTACCGAGCAACTCCTGGCCGCCGGTTGGGGTTACGCCACCATTATCCCCGGCAGCATTCAGGCAGATAACGGCGCCGGTCTGACCAAGGGGATCATTGGGCTCGTTAACAGAGGCCAGTCGCGCAAGCCCGACGATTGGGGCTCGCTGCGAGCCTGGGCCTGGGGTGCAGCCCGAGGACTCGACTATCTTGAAACGGATCCCGCCATTGATGCGAAGCACGTCGGCATCGAAGGGGTTTCGCGCTATGGCAAAGCCGCGCTGGTCACGATGGCTTTCGAACCGCGATTCGCCATGGTGCTCGTGGGCTCCTCGGGCGAAGGCGGGGCCAAACTCCACCGCCGCAATTTCGGCGAAGCGGTCGAAAACCTTACCGGCTCCGGCGAATACCATTGGATGGCCGGCAATTTCCTGAAATACGGGGCGGCCGAGGCCTCGTTTGGCAGCGAGAATGCCCGCGACCTGCCAGTGGACGCTCACATGCTCATTGCCTTGTGCGCTCCCCGGCTCACCTTCATCAGCTACGGCGTGCCAGAACGCGGCGACGCCAATTGGCTCGATCAGCAAGGCAGTTATATGGCCACCATTGCTGCCGGACCGGTTTTCCGTCTTTTGGACGCCCACGATTTGGGTGTGCGGGAGGATTACCGCACAGCAAAAATGCCTCCGGTCAACACGGGCCTGCTCGACGGAGAACTGGCGTGGCGCCAGCATGATGGCGGTCATGAAGATCGCTCTAACATCAAATACTTCATCGCCTGGGCCGATAAGTTCATCCACCATTCTCCGCCCGCGTCCGCCGACGCATCTAAATGAAGTTTCATTCACTGCTATGAGCTTTCTGCGTTTTTGCTGTTTGCTCGCCGCATCCGTGCTCCTCGCCGGATTGCTCCTGGCCCAAGAAACTAAGCCGCGGCCCGTTCGGCCCATTCCTCGAAATGACGCCAACTCGCGCCTTGCTCACGAGCAATTGCTGCAGAAAGCTAAACAAGGTGGCATCGACGTTTACTTCCTTGGCGATTCCATTACCCGGCGTTGGGGTGCCACTGACTACCCGTCGTTTCTCCAAAACTGGAAAACCAATTTCTTTGGCTGGAATGCCGGCAATTTTGGCTGGGGCGCCGACCGCATCGAGAACATTCTCTGGCGCATGGAAAACGGTGAGCTCGACGGTGTGAATCCAAAAGTCATCGTTTTGATGGCGGGGATTAACAACGTAGGCTCCTTACCCGGAGATTCCGCGAAGGTCGCCTACATCGCCTCAGGCATAAAGGAACTCCTCATCGTTTGTCAGCAAAAAGCGCCGACCGCGACCGTCATCCTCATGGCCATTCTACCACGCAACGATAACCTCGCGGTTATTCCCACAATCAACCAAATCAATGAGAAGATCGCCGCGTTGGCAGACGGAAAGCAGGTCCAGTTCCTCAGCCTCAATGACAAGATAGCCGATGCGGACGGCCGCCTGTTATCCGGCATGATGAATTCCGACAAAATTCACCCAACCCTCAAGGGCTATCAGCTCTGGGCCGATGCCCTGAAACCTATCCTCACTCGGTTACTTGGCCCTCCCGCCGAAACCGATCATGCCCCGCCGCCCACCGGCGACCCCAGCGCCAAACGGTGATGCGTGATGCGTAAAACATGCAATTTGGACGTAGTTCAAGGGGCATGCACACAGGATCCGGCCTGGCAACCACCTGTTGCTCACTTGGCCTTCTTGCACCATGCAGAATCCAGCATCCAGTAGCCAGCATTGGTATCCAGAAATGCAACACTGGTTCGTCAATCCACTAATCTAATAATCCTTCCCCATTCCCATTCTTGCCATCGCGGGACCGAAAGAACACAATTGGCTGTGGTCTTGCCCCTGGCACGCCAAATTCTGAACCGCCGATCACGATTGTGGATGGTGCTGCTACTAGGGATCGCTGTTCGCACACATGTGGTCGCCGAAATTTCACCGGTTTCGTCCCCGCAGCCCAACGGCCCGGCACTGGGCTCCTGGCGCCAACCCTACGAAATCTGGCAGGCAGACAAATCCTGGGAACAAGGCTCAGTCACGTCGCTCCTCCAAACCCACGACGGATATTTGTGGCTGGGCACTTATCACGGCCTGGTGCGGTTTGACGGCGTGCGCGTGACGGTGTTTGATTCGGGTAACACGGGGGGCAGTTTGGTTAACGGTCTTATCACGAGCTTATATGAGGACCCTTCCGGCGCGCTCTGGATTGGCCATGAGACCGGCCAGCTCACCCGTTTTGCAGAAGGACAATTCACGCCCATCCGGCTGCCGGAGGGCCAACATGGGGTGATAGAGGCAATCGCCTGCGACGAAGCGGCCGATCTGTGGGTTTTGTATGATTCGGGAAAACTGTTCCGCGTGCGGGACGGGCGACCGATAGACGTACCTGGCGGCGCATCGCCCACACGCAAGGTGTCCATGGCGCGGGCGAATAACGGACAAATCTGGGTCGTCGCCAACGGCGCAGTAGCGACGCTGCAACAGGGCAATTGGACGCCATGCCCTCTTGGTGGTGCAGATCCGAGCATTTTTTTCGAGCGGGTGGCTCCCGCTCGGGATGGTGGCATGTGGCTGCTGGGGAACGGCCAGGTTCGGAAATGGCGCCAAGGACGTTGGACGCCAGGGTTCCCAATTGAACCGGCGACGCCGGGTGCCGTCGCCACCTTTATGGAAACCCGGGCGGGCGAATTGATCATTGGAAGCTTGCGGGAGGGAATCTACCGGCTCTTTCCCGGCGGCCAGTCGGACCATTTCGGCCTCAGCGAAGGACTTTCTCATAATTGGGTGCGCTCGGTATGCGAGGATCACGAAGGGAACATCTGGATTGGCAACGGAGCCGGGTTCGACGGCCTGCGGCCGCGCAAGGTGCAGATGCTGGAAGCGCCCGATCGCTGGCAAGGCTACCTGGTGCTTTCCTTTGCCGTGGAGCCCGACGGCTCGGCCTGGGTCGGCACTGAGGGTGCCGGGCTCTATCGCTACGAAGGAAAACAGTGGTCGCGCTTCACCGTGACGAACGGAATCAGCAACCCGTATGTATGGTCGGTTTTGGAAACGAAAGCCAGGAAGCTCTACGTCGGGACCTGGGGCGGCGGCCTGATGGTGCACAAGGGTCAGCAGTTCGAGTCGCCGGGCGATTTGGATCGGATCACCGCCGCGGTGCTGTCATTGTACGAAGGGCACGAGGGCGGACTCTGGATAGGGACACGAAACGGGCTGTACAAATATGAGAATGACCGGCTGACGTGGTTTGCCGGCGAAGATCGCCTCGTTAATCCGGATGTTCGCAGCATCACTGAAGCCAAGGATGGCACGCTCTGGTTCGGCATGTCGGGAGGAGGTCTCGGAAGGCTGCAAGGCAAGAGGTTGAAACAATACCGGCGCGCGGACGGACTTGGCAGCGACCAGATTGAGTGTTTGTATGCAGATTCGGACGGCGCGCTTTGGATTGGGACGGCAGACAATGGCCTTACCCGTTTCAAGCAGGAACGGTTCGCGACCATCAACGACCGCCAGGGCCTGCCGAGCAGGATTATATATCATATTGTGGATGACGGCGCGGGAAACTTCTGGCTCGGTTCACAAGCTGGCATACTGCGCGTTGACAAAGCGGATTTGAACCGCTGCGCTGACGGTCAAAGCGCTGCCGTGCGTTGCCTGAATTTTGCCAAAGAAGAGGGGCTGGCTTCAACTGCCTGCACGGGCGGGTTCCAGCCGGGGGCCTGCCGCGACACCGAAGGCCGGCTTTGGTTCCCCACCACCAAAGGCCTGGCCGTCATCGACCCCCTGAACGTCACCACGAACACCGCCAGGCCGCCGGTGCAAATCGAAGAGGTGATCGTCGACAACGTGCCCGTCGCACCCACGCAGCTCGCAGCCGCCGTCGAAAGGCCTTTGAACGACAAGCATCCCGAGCGGCTGCGGATTAAGCCCGGCGGTCACCAATTCGAGTTCCAATACGCCGCCCTGAGTTTTCGCGCGCCGGGCAAAGTGCGTTTCAAGTACCAATTGGAAGGACTGGATCCGGACTGGGTGCAAGCGGGCACGCGCCGCGTGGCTCCTTACAGCTATTTGCCGCCTGCGGATTACACGTTCCGGGTGATTGCCTGCAATGATGACGATGTCTGGAACGAAACCGGCGCAACGCTCGCCATCACGGTGCTGCCGTTCTTCTGGCAGACGTGGTGGTTCAAAGGCGCGGGTCTGGCAGCCGGGGCTGCGTCGGTCGGCGCCGCCGTGCTTTTGGTAGCGCGCCGCCGTGAACGCCGTAAGCTCGAACAGCTTGAACGGCAGCGAGCCCTTGAACGGGAGCGGGCACGCATCGCGCGCGACATTCACGATGATCTCGGCGCCAGCCTGACCCGCATCAGCATGCTGAGCCAATCCGCCCGCGCCGACCTCGATGGTCAGCCGCAAGCGGCCGAAGACCTGGACCAAATCTACCAGACTTCAAGGGAGCTAACCCGCGCCATGGACGAAATTGTTTGGGCCGTAAATCCCAAACATGACACCCTTGACAGCCTCGTCACTTATCTGGGCCGGTTTGCCCAGCATTTCCTGAGTTCGTCCGGAGTCCGATGCCGCCTTGACGTACCGGTTAAATTGCCGTCGTGGACTGTCAGCGCTGAAGTGCGGCATAACGTCTTTTTGGCGCTCAAAGAAGCGCTCAATAATGTCGTCAAGCATGCCCAGGCCACCGAGGTTCGTATCGCGCTTGAGATCCAGCCGGGAGGGTTTGCCTTGCTCGTGGGAGACAACGGCCAGGGTTTCGAATATGGCGACAAAACTAATCTGGTTTGGAGCACAGCGAGCCCCGGCGGCAACGTAAATTCAACCTCAGATACCGCGCGCCTGTCCGGCGGCAATGGCCTCCTCAACATGCGGAAGCGGCTCGAGGAAATCGGCGGCCGGGCGCAGTGGGACACCGCCCCGGGGGAAGGCACTCGCGTTCGCCTTCAAGTGACAATGGCGACAAACGTCATTAAAACACATGACAATCACATTTCGCCTCAATGAGTTATAAAAAAACTGTGGCGATTGCCGTATCCATCGTCGAGGATGATGCCCAAGCCAGGAAGATTCTAGCTGGCTGGGTCAACCGCACCGCCGGCTTCCGCCTGACAGGGGAATGGGGCGACGCTGAAAGCGCCTTGCACGAGTTGGCGGAGAAAAAACCCAACGTGGTTTTGATGGACATTAACCTTCCGGGAATGAGCGGCGTCGAAGCTGTTCGTCGGCTTAAGCCGGTTCTGCCCGGCACCCAGTTTGTCATGTTGACGGTCTACGAGGATGCGGACCATATTTACAATGCCCTAGCCGCCGGAGCCACGGGCTATCTCCTCAAACAAACGCCACGCCAGGAATTGCTCAGCGCGCTCGAAGACGTTCACCGCGGCGGTTCGCCCATGACCAGCAACATCGCGCGTAAGGTCGTCCAATCCTTCAGCCAACCCAGCCCAACTGCGTCGGCGGATGGCGAAGGTCTTTCTCCGCGCGAGCAGGAGGTCCTGGACTTACTCGCTCGTGGTTATCTCTACAAGGAAATCGCCGAGTTGCTCAATATCAGCGTCCCCACGGTAAACACCTACGTGCGTCGGATGTACGAAAAACTCCAGGTTCGCTCCCGCGCGCAAGCCGTGGCCAAATATACGCACCTGGCTCACTCCGACAAATCGCACGCGCCCGTGCGGTTATAGACCAATCGCTTATCAGCTCGTCGGCTTCTTAGCCGAAGCGCTCGCTTGCTTCCCAAAACCGCCTTCGATGGCGCTCAATTCGGCCAGCAGACCATTCCCTTGAGGTACCAAGGTGATGTCCGCTTCGCCATCAAGCAGCCGTTGCGTTTCGAGGATGTCGAACATGGCTTGCGCAATAGTCGAGTCGCGGGCAATGGCCTGCAGACCGGCGCCGACGATGTGCGGGCGCATGGCCGCAGCCTTGGCGAACTCAATAGCGGCCCTGCGTTCGGCGGTGCTGGTGATGATGCTGACCTGGTTAGCGCCGTCCTGTTTGATGGCTGAGGTGACCTGCCGCAACCGGTTCACCACTTTCTCCTCGATTTGCTTGATCATCCCCGTGTCGCGGAAGTGAACCTTGCGGATGTAAACCGAGCCGAGTTGATAGCCCCATTCATGCGACTTCGGAGACACTTCGGCGCGAACGGTTTGGCTCATCGCATGACGGTTTTCGAGCATATCGGCGAGCTTGAGATTGCTCAGGCAGCGCACCGTTGAATTGCTGACGTTGGCCGCCAGGGAACCGCGCGGGTCTGCGTTTTTGAATAAGTAAGATACAGGTTCGCTGATGAACATCTCGTACCAGATGCCAATACCCATCGGCGCGCCTTCCTCCGAGTTTACTGGCTGGCTCCGCAGATATTCCTGATCCAGCCGCATATCCAGGGCATAGCACTTGCCAATCCAATTGATTAGCGGCGCCTTCCACCCAAGCTTCAACCAAAGCAAATGCAGCCCTGGTTCATCCAGAATCAGCGCCACTTTTCCGAACAGCATGAAAACCTTGCACTGGCGCTCCTGTACGATCGTATAAACGCCGAACGCACGGCAGAAAGCCGCAATGAGTGGCGCGAGCACAAACAGGCCGAAGAACGTGGCGACTGCGGCGATGAAGAATTTAGCGACCATGGGGCACCTCCAGAATGGCGCGGCGCGCCTGGTTGAACAGGCTCAACCGCACGTTGCGCACGTAAGCCGGCAAAGCATCGGGACCGCTGGTCTGCAGCTCGCGGAGTTGATCCGCCAGCGCCTTGAGCGGCTCGACCTCGGCTTGCGCTTTCAAGGTTTCAATTTCGACGGCCGTTTTGGATTGGACGAGTTTTTGATCGGCCGCTGCTTGGGCCAGGCTAATGTCAGAAGACACTTGGTTGTAAGCGGTGTTGATGGCCGCCAAAGCCGATTCCACCTCCTGCGGCGGATCGATTCCCGTGATGAGCGAAGCATCCAGCGCGATGCCGTAGCGGGCTTCGGAAGATCTACACTCGCGGTCCATGTGCTCGTTGAGGTCGCGCAGGTTCTTGCGCAAGTCGTTGATCGAAACACCAATCGCAGCGGTCGCGAGCTCAGGTGTCGGCACTCCCGTTGCCGCCGGTGCGGTGATCGGTGCGGGCGCTTCGAAGTTGGCAATGCGTTCCCGCAGCACCGCGGTGAAGTAGCCCATGACATGAACGATGGGCCGCTTCACGCCAAACAGGTAGGCGTAGAGATTCTTCTCGGAAATCCGGTAACGAATCTGGCCGGTTAAACCGGTGTTAAGCTGGTCCTTGGTGACGGCTTCGAGCACTGTGCCACCCTGGTTGGCAGAGGGTGTCTCCGGATCGTACGCCATGTTCATGGTTTGCGTGGCGATCGAGACCTTATAAACTTTCTCCCATGGCCATTTGAAATACGGGCCGCCGGGCGGTATGACCCGCACCTGTGGGTAATTGTATCGCTCCTTGTCTTCCGGCAGCAAAGCTTCGGCAATTGGATCCTGCAACGTCGTTGCCGTGCCCACCCGCTCGACGCGATCGAAGCGAGTTTTCACCGCGCGCTCATTCTGGTTCACCGTGTAGATGCCGGCGAGCAGATACCGCATCAGGAACCAGGCAATAAACCCAAGCATGATACCGGAGAGGATGCTCATAAGCTCGTTTTTGCGACAGTACTTCAGCAGGCAATGGAGGCAAGGGCAAACCGGTTACAATTCAAAATCGAGTTTGTAGCATGATCTTTCCCACGCAAGCACGAAGCATTGCATGTCCGTGACAGTTCCGTTCCGGCTCGCTAGTATGGCAGCCGATGTCAGTCTTTGAGATGACGTTGAAATGCCACGGGCGGCGGTGACAGAAGGGAGCCGGAAGAGCAGGCACAACGCTGGAAGATGGCACGCTTTACTTGCCACAAGAATTTGTTGAATGAGCACAGACCACCTGGTTGAAAAGAACACGTTGGATATAAGTGATACGGTCGATGGAGTGAACTTATCCCCTGAGTTACTGGACCGGGTTCAACAGCTCTACGACGGAGGTCTTTGCCGACAAGCGTTTGAATTGGGGGCTTCCATTGGTCCGCTACACCGTTGGCGTGGTACCGATGGCAGCATCATGGCTGGGCGCATCGCCTTCAACCTGGGCGCGATTCGACTGGCTTTTCGCCAACACGTGCGCGCTTTCCGGAGTCGGCCGCGGAGCATTCGCACTCAAGCCTATTACTTGGAAGTAATCTTCAACGTGCAAGGCCCGGTATTCGCGTGGGAAAGGTTTCGCCAGTTTCAGCAGGAACTCGAAACCTGCGACCAGAAAGGAGAAACCGGCGAGGGGCGTGAGTATTTCTTTACCCTCGGAGCCCGGATCTGTGGATGCTTGCGCGATTTCGAGCGGGCGGACCAATTCCTGAAAACAGCGGGAGAGAACCGGGTAGATTCTCCCTGGCTGCTTTCGGAGGAAGCCGCTCTCTTGAGCATGAAAGAACAATGGGAGCGGGAGCTTGCCGTACTTCAGCGCGCGCTTGAGATCCGCCCGTGGTACCGGCCTGCGGTGCAACAGATGGCCCAATGCCTTCATACGTTAAACAGGGATGACGAGGCGCAGCGGCTGTTAAAAGAAGCTTTGTCGCGCATTGAATCGCTGCCGGTTTTCCAACAACTCGCAGGTCTGCAAATGGACCTCGAGCAATACGCCGAAGCCTTGGAGACCATCGCTGCCGCAACCAGCTTTTCACCCATTATCGATTCACGAAACCGGCAATGGTTGGCCGCTCAGGGCTGCCGCGCAGCCTCTGCATTGGGCAATAACTCGCAGGTCGCCGCTTTCGCCCGCCAACTTGAGGATGAATATCACCGTGCACTCAGCGGCCGGTTGGAGGGCCAATCCAAACCGTTCCGGCGCATCCAGCTTTCGATTCCATTCATCCAGCAGTACCGGTTGACCTGTGTGCCGGCAACTCTGACGATGCTCTGCCGATTTTGGGGTTTGGTAACCGAGCAGGTCGAGGTGGCGGAAGCTATCTGCTACGACGGAACTCCGTCTCACCGCGCGCGCCGGTGGGCGGAGGAACAAGGTTTGATTGCGCGCGAGTTCACGGTGGACTGGAAAGTGGCCACCGCGTTGCTTGATCGCCGGATCCCGTTTGGCGTCTATATAACCGAACCCACGAGCGCCCACGTTCAGGTTGTCGTTGGCTATGACGAGTTAAGGAGGACGTTTATTCTGCGCAATCCCGCGTTCCCACAGATTCAAGAAGCCTTCGCCGATCAGTTCCTGAAACATTATGCCGCCACGGGTCCCGCAGGGCTGGTCCTGATACCAGCAAGTCGCCAGGAGGAGTTGAATGGATTAAGCTTTCCCGACGCGGAATTATACAGCGGCCTGCGAAACGTACAGCAGGCTTTGGAAGAGCATCGCCGCGGTCATGCGGAGGAGCAGTTTGCGCGACTGCAAAAAGCGGCCCCCGATCACTGGTTAACACTTACCGCTGGGCGGGCCTTGTACGCCTACGACACCAACACGCCGGCGTTGCTGGATTGCCTGAACAAGTTGTTGGCGCACTTTCCTGAGGACGGCAATTTACTGCTGGCCAAGTTCGGAATTCTGCGTGAGATCGGCCGACGCGAGGAGCGCCTGGAATTCTTGCGAGACATCTGCGAACGGAAAACCGCCGATCCAATATTCCGTCAGCAGCTTGCACAGGAACTATTGGCGGACGCCCGTCAGCACCCGCAAGCCGAATTGGCTCTGAAGCGGGCCGTGCGGGCGCAACCGCTCAACGGGCACATCATCACGGCACGGGCAGATCTCTATTGGCATCAGCGGCGCTTCGATGAGTCTTTGGACTTATACCGTTTCGTCGCATGCCTCGAAGAGACAAAGGCCCCGCCGTCGATCGCCTATTTTCGAGCTGCCGCCGCCCGCGGACAAACTGAGTCGGCGTTGACGTTTTTGCAAAATCGTAGGAACCGCAACTCGACAAAATCGCCCGAGCCATTCATCACCTGGTTCAACGCACAACTCCAGATCGGGAGGACAAAACAGGCGTTGAACCACCTGGAACAGGGTTTGCACGATTTTCCTGCGCAAGGAGAATTATGGCTGACCGGTGCCGATGCCTTCGCGAGGCACGGTGATCTGCAGCGCGCGGACGAATGCTTGAAAGCCGCCCAGGGCAAGGTGCAACAAGCGGCTCTTTTGCGACACAAAGCGGACCTGGCGCGGTACCGCACCGATTCAAAAACCGCCCTGGCGTTGTGGCAAGAGGTGTTGCAGCTCGAGCCGTTGTCGGTACCCGTGCATCGCTCGGTTGTTTGGGTTCTGGCGGAAACCGAGGGCCGGGAAGCGGCGCTCAAACACCTGGAGGAGATTTGCGGCAGATTCCCTCATCACTATTTGCTGCATCAATTGTGGGCGGAATGGGCGCGCGGTGCGGGTCCGCAAATAGGAGAGAAGGTGGCTCGAAAACTAGTCGAAGACCACGCGGCCGACGCATGGAGCCGCCGGCAACTTGCACTGGTGCTTGCCGATGCCGCTCGCTTCGAGGAGGCACTGGCGGAAGCGGAAGAAGGGGTCCGGCTGGCGCCGCTCGATCCGGCGAGCCTTGGCACCCGCGCCCTGATAAAACTGCACCTCGGTCGAACTACTGAAGGACAGGACGACTACCGTCAGGCTGTGCGCCTGGCAGTCGACTACAGTCCGGCCGTTTATGGCCTGGTAAATTCTTACCACACCGTAGCCGAGCGGAGGGATGCCCTCTCATTTGTTGAAAGTGAATTGGTGCGTCAGGTTGTTCTCGGTGAAGGCCTGCGCGCCTATCGAGACGCCGCCCGGTTAAATTTGGAGCCGGAAGCCTTATTGGCATCACTGCAGGTCGCGCTGCGCGAGCGTCCGGATTTGGCCGTCGCCTCGTCGATCGTGGTGCAGCAGTTGGCAGAAATGCTGCGTTTGGATGAAGCGCTGGTTCTGGCAAAAGATGCCACCGAACGATTTCCACTCCAGGAACAGGCATGGATTGATTTAGCCGTGGTCCAGCGCTTGCGCCTCGAGGCGAAAGGAGAACAATTGGCGCTGGAACAAGCCATGCGAGTCAGCCCGGCTTCCAGCTCCGCCGCCCGAATGCTCGGTCATTATTATGAGCGCCATGGCGATGTGCTGCGCGCCAAAGAACTGCTGGAGGAGGCCTGTACCCGTGCACCGCTGGACGCTGCGAGCCATGGCGCGCTGGCCGCCGTGCTTTGGCGTCAAGGGCATAAGACGGCGGCCATCGACCGAATGCGCCATGCTTTGAAGGTACAACCAGCGTATACGTGGGGGTGGCAGACTCTGGCGGGGTGGTCAACGGCAAACGGTCAGCCCCAGTTGGCGGAAGAGTTGGCCAAAATTCTTGTGCTCCAGCGCCCAGGCGAGATGCGTTCCATGTTAGTGCTGGCTCGCCTTCTGGCTGGCACGAAGCGCCTGCAGGAAGCGCTGGGGCAGGTCACGCGAATTACCAAACAGTTCGAGCGGGAAACCGAGCCGCATGAACTGCGGGCCGAGCTCCTGGCTGCTTTAGGTCAGTGGGCCGAGGCTGACGCAGCCTGCGAGCCCGAAGTCTTTGGCAAGCAAATCCCGGCCGGCTTGCGCGCCTGCCGCGCCCGATTGGACGCCCAACGCGGCAACCTGGTTAGCGCCATTGAGCGGATGCAAGCGGTGCTTCGTGAGAACCCCGGTTACGCTGTCGGATGGCAGAACCTGGCCGATTGGTTATGGCATCGCAAACAGCACGAGGAAGCCCTGGCTGCCATTACCAATTTGCGGCGACTCGACCCGCTGAGCCCGGTGCCACTGGGTTATCGCGCCAGCATGAAGTTGCAGAAAGAGGACCGAGCCGGTGCCAAAGCGGACTTGGAAACGGCGCTCAAGTATGACCCGGGTTATGCCTTTGCCTCGCTTAACCTGTTTGAACTCCAGTTGGCCGATGCAGACGTGGCCGGCGCGCGCCGGACGTTTGATTTGATTCAGCGCTACATCGGAGGCGAGAAGGCGAAAACATGCGAAATCAAGCTGCGAACTAAGTCCTTGCAGGTCTCAGCAAAGCAAGTGGCAGCGCCGGCCGCAAAAGAGCTCAGAGCGAATGAACTGGATCAGGCGTTCAACCATTTCAAAGCCCTTTGCGCCGCCAAAGAATCGAACCGTGAAGATTTCGACGCCGCTATCACGGCGTTGGTTAATGCCGGTGAGAGAAAGCGGGTCGAGCAAATCCTGCAGCAGACTGTCCTCGTGCCAAACTGTAATCCGGCCGTGGGTGACTGGTGGATGCGCCGGCGGATCGCGCAAGGGAAATGGTTTTCCACCCACAAGGTCAACTGCCTATGCCCAACGAGCGCCGCCGCCCGGCAGGCGGTGCTCAGGTTGATCGAGTCGTTGGGTCAAAAAAAACAGCCGATTGGTCGAACGATCGCGATTGCCTACTTGATAATAGTTCTCGAACGATTTGTGGAACGACAATGCCGAACAGCCGCGCTGCTCTGGCTGGCCTGGCGGCATCGTCGATGGCTTCCCACCGATACCAACGGTTGGGCCAGTATGGGTTACGCGCTGGTGAGCCTGCGCCATTTCACGGCCGCGAACTATTGGATGCGGGATTGGCGCAACCGCCCTGGCCTGAGGATGTGGATGCTACTCAACCTGGCGCTGTCACTCCGTGAACGATGGCGCTGGCAGCGTGCACGGGAGGTTTTGGCGTTGGCCGTAACGTTACCTGAGCACGATGACACTTTTCAAAAATTGCGACTGCTGCTGGCCATGGAGCTGGCGATGGCCGGGGATACGCAGCACGCAACCGAACACTTTCGTGAGCTCGACTCGACCGGATGGAGCATCTACATGCTCATACAGCGACGTCTCTGCCGTGGATTGCTCGCGGTACAAACCGCGCCGTCAGAAAAGGTCAGGGTCTTCCGCAGCGAGCGCCGCGACATTCATAAGTTGCTTGCAAAACATGGGTTATCGAGGATTCGAATGGACTATTGGCGGTCCATCTGCCGGATGGCCCGTGACACAGGATCGAAGTGGATCGTGTTTCTAACCTGGGTCGGTTTTTAGGCCAATTGGCGAACGGCAACGGCTCGCTGCGCCGCCAGGAAGTATAGCCAGCAGCCGGTGACCGGACGGCCATACACACGAGCCAAGGCCAGCGCGTAAAGTTGCAATTGTAGGGCATAACTTTTCGCGCGCTCCTCGATTTGCTCAATGTCATCCGTCTTGAAATCCACCAGCCAAATCTCTTCCGGCCGAATTACAGCGAGATCTGCGATGCCCTGAACGACCACAAATTCACCAGCCAACGAGGCGTCCTCCGGTTGGTCCGTCAACCTGGCCAGTTCAGCAGCGCCAAACCGCGCCGTGAATTCCAGTTCACGGTGGACACAATCAGGCTCGGTCTGGATACGGCGGCCTAACTCTGAATTCCAGAATTGTGCCAACCCGGTGAAGTTGAGGCTCTCCACTTCCTCCGGCGCCAGAGCGCCCAGTCCTTGTAATCGATTCGCTTCCTGCTTCAAGCCCGAAACGGTGCCCGTCAGCTCCAGTGAGACAAGCTGCAGAAAGCGATGGTGGGCGGTTCCGATATCAACGGCACTGGTCGCTGTAAGGTTGTGCCGGTCCGCGCGAGTGGCACGCTTCCGCCCATCGCGAACATTCCGGTCCAGGGCGGCCGATTCATCCTCGTCCATCGCGACCTGCCGTCTAAGCCGGGACACCGAAGACTTGGCGGCCAGGCGTGTGGCGGCCGAGAAGCGGTATTGCCACGAGAGTCGTGATTCCAGCTTTTCCCATTGCTCGGGAGCGAAACTGAATCTATCTCCGTTTCCGTCTTCGAGTGGCGCTGCTTTCGGCCCGCCCCTCGCAATTAATTTCTCGTCCGTCGTGTGAACGATCCAGCGAACGGATTCGATTCGACCCTCCAATTTGTGCGGTTCTGGCGCTTTTTGTGAGAACCATAATCCCAACCAGTCGGCGTAACAACGGGCGCTCAACCAAGCGACCGGGCTGACGGTGACGGGATTCGTCCAAATATTCTCAAGTCTCACTTTGGTGACACTTCCGGTCAGCACGAGGAGATCGCGGGCACGGGTCATCGCCACATACAATAAGCGCAATTCTTCACCCAACAGTTCCCCGCGTTGACGTCGTCGAGCCAGCCAGTACGGCAGGCTGGGATAGGTTGCGTTGGTGTGGGGAGGCCTGACGGGCGGGCAAAGCCCGTAAGTCTCGTCCAGGATGATCTCGGCCCTGAGGTCACTGAGGTTGAACGGTTTGCCCAGGTCCGCCACGAGGACGACCGGGAACTCGAGCCCTTTGCTTTGATGGATGCTCATCAGGCGGACGGCATTTTCTTCTGTCGCGTGCGGGACCTCCGGCTCCGTTTGCGCGGCCTGCTGCGCCTCGATGAATCGCAGGAAACGGAATAGGCCCTGACGTTGGAACTGGTTGAAATCTTCCGCCAATCCAAGCAACTGTTGGACATTGGCCCGCCGCTGCTCACCACGCGGCTGGGTCAACAAAAAGTCCGCATATCTGGTCTCCGCCAGAATAGCTTCCAGACACCGTGACAATGGGGCCTCACGGGCCAGCCGTCGCCAGCGGGAGAATTGGTCGAGAAACGCGCCCAGCTTGCTCTCAAGCAGAGGTTCGCCGGCGATTTTCGCCGCTCCTGGCTCGCTTCTGCCGCCATGTCGCGCGGAACTGTTTTCGTGCCGCCGGACCAGCGCTGTCCAGAAATGTGCTTTCGGGAGCGCGTACCGAATGGCGGCCAATTCATTCAGAGTCAGACCAACGAGCGGCGAACGGAGCACCGCTAGCAACGGCAGGTCCTGCAAGGGATTGTCCAGGATCTGCAGGAAGTTGAGCAGGTCTAGAATTTCGAGACTTTCGTAAAAGCCGCCACGCGCAATTTCGAGCGGCACATTGAAACGCGCAAATTCTTTCGCATAGGCTTCCGCTTTGTTGGCCGGTGACCGCAGCAGCACTGCCATGTCGCGCCATTCCACCGAGCGGAATTGCCCCAGACGCTCGTCCCAAACCGGCTGCTGTCGCTTTCTCAATTCTACCAGTTGGGACGCCACCAGGCGGGCTTCTTTGGCAGATTCCTCCAGTTCGCTGACCTCGGCCAACGCTTCCTCGGTCTCTTCATCAACGGCATCTGGACCGTTGTTGTTGCCTTTGAATCTAACGTGCAGTTCAACAACGGGCGATGCACCTGTTTTCCAGGCAAGCTGGCGGCGATCGTCCGCCGCGCCAAACCGCAGCCGCGCCTTTTCATCATAAACCATGCCGCTAAGATCGCCGCGCAGCAGCAGCCCGAAAAGCGAGTTGACGAAATCCAGCAAGCCTTCCTGGCTGCGGAAATTCTCCACTAGCGGAATGACCTGACCGTTCCCAGCGATGATGCCCCACTTTTCAACGTAACTTTGAAAAATGTAAGGGTTCGCTTGTCGAAAACGGTAGATGCTCTGTTTCACGTCGCCGACCAAAAATCGATTTGCAGCTGCACCGCTACGACTCAACGCTTCGATAATCCGATCCTGGGCAGAGTTGATGTCCTGGTATTCATCGACGAAAATGAAGCGGAGCTTCTCACGCCAATGCTGTGCCGCGGCGGTGGGCTGGTTGGTTTGCTTGTCCCACAATAACCGCAGCGAGTACTGCTCAAGATCATGAAAATCCACTGTCCCCAGCTCGCGTTTCGCCTCCGTGAAGGAGCGCGAGAACTCGCGGCCGAGTTGGAGCAAGGTGGTCATGTGCGGCCGGATCCAGCGCCAATCCTGCGTGAGCGGATCGGATTCCAAGCTATTTCCGGACAGAGAGCCGGTGCTTGCCGCCGCGTCCGGCGCTTTCTCTGTCGGGACCGCCTCGGTGACTGAAAGGAGAAACTCGGCTTCCGCGATGAAGTTTTTAAGCGGCTTGAGCCACGCTAGCTTTTTCCCTCGCGGACATTGGTCAGCGATTCGCAACAACTCCGCAAGCACTCGGGTTGCCGACTCGCGATCCGGTTTTGGGCTTAGCTGGTCGAGCAGTTGTTTGCTTTGTTCGGCAATCTGATTCCCGGCTTCCTGGACCGCCAGATCGACCAGCGAACGAGCGCGCCATTCAGCGAGCCCTTCGAGGAGCCATTTCCGCCATACGAAGGGTTGGGCCTCTGCAAACAAAGTTAATTGATCTTCGAGCCAGCCTTCAGGATCGGGCAGGGTTTGAGTATAATGGTGCAGCCGCAGAACCAAGCGGCGAATCGGTTCGTCCCAGCCGCCCTGAGCCTGGATCAGTTTTTGTACTGCTATCGCGCCCGGGTCGCGCCCCGCATAATGCTTTTCTAATAGCGCATTGAGCGTCTCGTCAGCCAGCATGGCTGCTTCTTCTTCCGCCATGACCGTAAGCTGCGGGTCGAGTTCAAGTTCGTAAAAATGCTGGCGCACCAGTTCCAGGCAGAAGCTGTGCAAAGTGCCGATGTGCGCCGTTTCGAACAATGCCAATTGCTCCTGCCAATGCGCGTCCTGCGGACTCCGGCTCAGTTGTTCTTCGAGGCGGCCACGAATGCGTTGACGCATCTCGGCTGCCGCGGCTTCCGTGAAGGTCACCATCAGGATTTCATCGAGCGAAGCCCTGGGCGTTTCGGCCGTCAGGCAATTCAGGCATCGCTCCACCAGGGTGCGGGTCTTGCCCGTGCCGGCGCCGGCCACTACCAGCACGTTGCCGCGCGCCTGTATCGCCGCCTGTTGAGAAGCGGTAAGACTCATTCGTTTCCAGTCAACAGGGTGAGCCAGCCCCGGCGTTCGGTGCAATCCAAAACCCGCGGCGGGTTTATGCCCCACTGCCGGCGAGCTCGGTGCAGCCTAAGCTATAATATGCGACCACTCTGGTCAGGCGCACTCAGTTTCGGACTGGTCAATATCCCCGTAGGCCTGTACACGGCGACTGCCCGCAAACCCACAGTCGATTTTGACCTCCTGCGCGACTCGGATCACAGCCGTATCCATTACAAAAAGGTAGCGGAGGCCGACGGCCGGGAAGTCCCGCGCGAGCACATTGTCAAAGGCTACGAATACGAAAAAGATCAGTATGTCATTATCTCCGATGAAGATTTCATGCGGGTCCAAATCAAGTCGACCCAAACTGTCGAGATTTCGCAATTTGTGAACCCGAGTGAAATCGATCCGCGCTTCCTTAAGGAGCCATATTTCCTCGCGCCGACCAAAGCCGGGGTGAAAGCTTACGTCCTGCTTCGGACTGCGCTTGAGCAAACGGAGCTGGCGGGCGTGGCCAAAGTTGTAATCCGCCCGCCGCGGGAACACCTGGCCATCGTCAAACCACTCGATGGCGCCTTGATGTTCGAAACGCTGCGCTTTGCCGATGAGCTGCGCGACCCGGAGGACCTGCAGATTCCGCAAGCGCCCATTGTAGGGAAGGAATTGGATATGGCGACGGCCCTGATCAAAGCCATGGCCGGAAAATGGGAGCCGGCCAAATATCACGACGAATACCGGGAGGCGTTGATGAAGCTGATTGAGGAAAAAGTCAGCGCTGGAGCCAAACCTCTGCCCAAAGGCAAAAACGTTTCCAAGCCACAGCCAGGGAAAGTCATCGACCTCGTTAGCTTGTTACAGCAGAGCCTGGGACAATCCGCCACCGGAGTGTGAAAAGCCAAACCGCACAAACATCGAGTCCAGCACAAGAAAGCTGCTTAACCTGGGAGCGCCCCAGCCTGGCAAGGCTATTCGGCAAGAATACCTCGCATGAACTTGCAGTTTGCCTGGTAGCTCTCCAGCATCGGTTTTCCGTCCGGCACTGCTCCCTCAATTTGCACCCACCCGTGATAATTGATTGCATCCAGCGCCGCGCGGGCCTTGCGGAAATCAATTTTTCCCAGGCCCAGCAACGCACCGTTCTCTTTCGCGTGAAACTCGCAAATCCGGCTTCCCAGCTTACGGATTTCAGCGGCGATGTCGTAGCCCATATCCGTTGAGTTGCAAAGATCGTAATAAACCCGGACCGCCGAGGAACCGACACGCTCCAGGATTTCCAGGTGTTGATCGGCGCTAAGCCAGCTTTCGATCCCCAAGTACACCCCCGCTTTCTCCGCTTTCGGCGCGACCGCCTTGAGCCGCCGCACCACTTCGTCGATGCCTGCCTTATCTCCGCGCAAATCATCGTTGCCGAAAAACGCCAACAGCACGACCCGCAAACCCAACGCCCGGCACACTTCAATGCTGTCGCTCACCCATTCGATTGTCCGCGGGTCGCTTTTATACGGAATACTGTTCAGTTCGCCGATGGCGAGCGAGGCAACCTCGAGACCGGCCTTCCGCGCCGCCTCTTTGTACTCAGCCTGAACTGCGGTCTGACGCAGGCGCATGTTGTTCCCGGCGGTGCCGAGGCTTACCTGCACTCCATCGAGCCCGATCTGGCGCCCAACCTCGAACGCCGCCGGATCACCCATCTTGCCGATCGACCAATCACACGCGCCGAGCTTAAATCGCCGCTCTCCCGGAGCCGCGAACAGCGGCGCGAGCTCCGACGCAAAAACCAGGGCGGCTGCCTTTTGCGCGGAGCTGCGCAGCATCTCGCGACGGGTGAGCTTGCAACCCTTCATGGATTTAGAGTTATTTGCTTCACGTGCAGATTGCGAAACGCCACCGGTCCATGATCGCCCTGAAGCCGAATAGGCCCGGTTGGCTTTTCATCCTCCCAAAGCGGTCCGCGGGTAGGCGCGTTGAGCTCCAGGTTTTCGTGAATCAGTTTGCCGTTATGAAGCGCTTTGACGATTTTAGCATTTGCAATCTTTTTGCCGCTCGCATCGAAACGCGGTGCGCGGAACGTGATGTCGAATGTTTGCCATTCGCCCGGCGGCTTGCTGGCATTGACCATCGGTGAATGGCCCTCCACGTTTTGATTATTGATCCAGCGGGGATAAATGCCCCCGCATTCGATACCGGGATACTGATCCTTTTCGACGCCGTAACTGTCATATATCTGCACTTCGTAGCGACCCATCAGGTAAACGCCAGAATTGGAGTGCTTCGCGACACAAAACTCGACGTGCAATTCCATATCACCGAATTCCGCTTCCGTGACCAAATCAACCGTATGTTCGGTAGCGGAATTGAGCAGGACACCCTCGCCTGGTGTGACCACAAACTGCTTGGGTTCGGCTGGGTTCAATCTGACATCCCGCACTGCCACCCACGTGCCGGTCGGCTTGCGCCAACCAGTGAGGTCCTTGCCGTTGAATAGCGTTCGAACTGCTCCGGGCTGAGCGATTGCGGTGAGGACGATCAGTCCGCAACCGACCAGGAACAGGACATTGCAAAGCTGGCGAATAGAAGATTTCGGTTTCATATTTGTCTCTTGACTGAGCCTAGGGCGGGCGCAGTGGCAGGGCAATCATTTTTGAGAATGGCTGCCCGAGGCAGACACATGGAGTTTCCGCGCAGGCTCTCCTACGATTGAGAACGAGAACCAAGCCAAAAAGCGGAACGGTCCATGCTCACATTAGCGGTTGAAAGGCTCCGATGTATGAGCACCAGGATGAAGATGACCTACGACAGTCTCAGGAGCCAATGTAGTCTTTTGCTTTTGGCCTCGCTGGCTGAGTTGGGTGGAAGCAGCACGCGCCTTGAATTGCTGGGACACATCGCTGCCCGTAATTACTTTAACCTTGAAGCTGAGGACACGCTGCCGTTTCCTACCGCGCTGCAGCCGGAGCCCCGGTGGGAACTGCTCATGGGATTGGCCTGGACGACTTGCTCCGAAGCCGGGTGCATCGTGGAAATCGAAGCCAACCGATGGCAGCTCACACCGGAAGGTGAAAAGTTCTATAACCGGGCAACTGCCCAGTTTCGAGACGGTGTGTTCGATGCTCATCGCTGCTTTCTTTGGACCGAACAATTCAAGCGGCGTATCGTGCCTGCTTATGTGCGAGAACCGCATGAGCGTCCTCGCCCTCCCAGGTTTTACCACGACATTCAGCGCCAATTGACTGCCCTAACCGCGGCCTAGGTCATTGGTGGGACCGGGCGCATTTTCCTGCTTCGGATCACGGCGCCCTTCCCTACAATCCGCCCCGTGAAACGAAGCCGATTGGCGCTGAGCCGCCCTTCCCCATTTCGGCGGTATTGGGGGCTGGCGCCTCGCATTGTATTTCTCAATCACGGGTCGTTCGGCGCCTGCCCTTTGCCTATTCTGAGACTGCAAGCCGAACTACGCCACGGAATGGAGGCCGCGCCGGTCCAGTTCCTGTGGCGCCGTTACGAGGAGCAACTGGACCCCGCTCGCGCCATCCTGGCGAAATTCATCGGCGCCAGGCCCCGAGACCTGGTCTTCGTTACCAACGCCTCCGCGGGCGTCAACGCGGTCGCCCGTTCCTATCCGCTTAAGCCCGGCGACGAACTGCTGACGACGAACCATGATTACAACGCGTGCCATAACGTGTTGACGGAGGCGGCCCGTCGCGCCGGGGCCAGGTTAGTGACCACTCGAGTGCCATTCCCTCTGCGCCACGAAGAGGAAACGGTCGAAGCTATCTTGCGTTCGGTCACGCCGCGCACACGCCTGGCAATGATCGATCACGTTTCCAGCAACACGGCCTTGGTCTTTCCCGTGGCGCGCATCGTGAGGGAATTGGAAAAGCGTAATGTTGATACGCTGATCGATGGCGCCCACGCACCGGGCATGTTGCCGCTGCATCTGCAGCGATTGCGCCCAGCCTATTACGCGGGCAATTTGCATAAATGGGTGTGCGCCCCGAAAGGCGCCGCCTTCCTCTGGGTGCGCGAGGACAAACAAGCCCAGGTGCAGCCGGCCGTCATCAGCCACGGCAACAACACGCATCGACCGCGTCACACTGCCTTTCAGGATCGATTTGATTGGGCGGGAAGCTTCGACCCCACAGCCTGGTTCTGCGCCGGTGAAGCCATTCGCTGGATGGCAAAGCTTCTGCCCGGCGGCTGGCCCGAAATCCAAAAAGCAAATCGCGACCTGGCATTGGCTGCTCGGCGCAAGTTGTGCGCCAAACTCGGGCTAGAGCCGCCTTGCCCGGAAAACATGCTTGGCGCAATGGCCACCTTACCGCTGCCCGAGCGGTTCCAGGGCCGCCCCAAAACCGGCAAAATCGACCCAGAGCAACTGCGCCTTTATGACAAGTTCGGTATCGAGGTCCCCTTCGTGCGATTAGGCCGGCCGGAACGGCGTTACTTCCGGATCTCCGCACAATTGTACAACTCCGCGGATGATTATGATTCCTTAGCGGACGCCTTAAAGGTGCTTTAGCCCAAGATTTGGACCGTTCACATCCGTTCTCATTAACACCGGGCTTCAGCCCGGTGTAGGGCGGGCTTTTGAATGCCGGAACTGTTTCAACAGTTTGTGTTTCAGCGCGAGAAGCCGTTGCCCGGATCACACCGCTAATCAGGCGAAAGCCCAAAAAACAGGCACAACCACGGCCGCAACTCCGTCAGCTCAACTGCCTTTCCGGTTGAAATAAGGAACAGCCGCATATTGTCCGTGAACCCCTGGCCGGCGAAAACAACCAGCCCCGGAATCGGCCATGCCGCAATGTCGCTAATGACCGACGGGATTTTCTCCTCCGCAGTTCCAGGGACCCCTTGAAACTTGCACTCGATGCCGAGTGTCTTTCTCGTTTGCGGATGGGTCAGCACGACGTCGATGTGACGTATGGCTCCCCAGATCCGGCGGGCAACCCGGACCTGCTGCCTGGTTTCAAGCCCGAGGCTGGCAGCCAGCGTCGCGACAGCCTGGACGAGTTCATCGCCATTTGAGACCGCCAATCCTTTCCCGGGCACGTCACGCTCCTTTTCCGGTTTCGTAATTCACCACCACGACCTCGGGGATCCGGCCTCGCCTGGCGCCGTCGCAATTCACCGCCCGCCGTGCGTTGACCGTGTAAGTGGGAAAATCTTTGTACAGCTTGCGAATGAAAGGCGTGTCCGAATTCGAGAGCATGACGCGCACACCGCGACCCGATGCTTCGGCAAACAGCGCCGAGAGTTCCTCCTGCTCAGCCTGGCCAAAGTCTTCCTTCGTGTAGGCCGTAAATCTTGACGTAGGAGACACAGGATAATATGGCGGGTCGAGGTAAACAAAATCTTCGGGACCAGCGGAACGCAAGGTCTCGCGAAAATCCTCGACACCCAGGTCCGCTCCCCGCAACTCGCGGCTGGCAGCAAGCAGATTCTGCTTATCGTACAAGCTTACCTTGTCCGGTCGATACGATCCGATTGGGACATTGAACTGGCCTCGGCCATTAACTCGCCACAGCCCGTTGTAGCAGGTCTTGTTCAGAAAAATCATCCTCGCCGCCCTCTCGCCCGGCTCCGCGAGCGCATGCTGGCTCCGAATCAGATAGAAATACCGCTCGCCATCAGCTCGGAAGTTTTTGAGGTGCTCGTCGAGTCGGCGCATCAGGCCCTGGCAGTCGTCTCGCACTGCCTGGTAGCAGTTGACGAGCTCCGCATTATTGTCTCGCAGAACTACGCGCATTCCAGGAAGAAGCGACTTCAAATGGAAAAAGACGGCTCCTCCGCCAAGAAAAGGTTCGATGTAGGAATTGATAGAGGATGGAAAAAGCGGCTCGAATTGGCTGAGGAGCTGCGCCTTTCCGCCAGCCCACTTGAGAAAGGGTTGCGCTTCAACCGACTTGGCCCCGCTCACGCGATCAGACTCGCCCTGGCGCAGCACGGTCGCAGCCACGCCATTGTGAGAGGCCGCAACGCGTTTGGGTGACAACCGGTCGGAAGTAGTCCTGGTGGACATCGATGCATTACATGGGCAAACGTAATCAACAATCAAGAGGATAGTCCATCGTTCGCACGACATTTGAATGCCGACTGTCAACCGCGGTTAAAAAACCAGCGCTTTCAACGGCAGCCGAAAAACACCGTTTACTGGCGCAAGACCTGCTCGTGGGTCGATGCGGGCGGAAGACGGCAACGGCCGGGAAAGGTTACATTTTAGGGTGAATTTTATACTGAATTTGCGCGAATGGCCCAGATCAGCCGCCGTCAAAATCAGCGAAGACAAAAACTTAAAACACAGTATGAAAACGAGACATTTAGCTTACGCATTACTCATTACCGGCGCTGCCTCCCTGCTCACAGGATGTGTTGAGCGCAGAGTGGTTTATGTGCCTCAACCGGCGCCCGCCTATACCCCCGCGCCCACACCTCCAACTGGCAATCCACCCGTGGCAACCGAGCCGGCGCCAACTCCCACGCCGGATGCCAACGTTGTGACGGCGCCAATGGCTCCGCCTGCCGTGCAGACGGAAGTTGTCCCTGTTGCGCCGGGGCCCGAGTATTATTGGGTGCCCGGTTATTGGGGCTGGAGCGGCCGAGCTTATGTTTGGGTGGGCGGACGATGGGCGCCGCGACCGTGGCACGGTGCTGTGTGGATCGGCGGCCACTGGGGACGCCGCGGTCATGGATACGTTTGGGTCGGCGGTCATTGGCGCTGACGAGCCAATCGCAGTTTTTGCACTTCTACAGTGGTGCGGCCCAGCCTCGGTTCCGGGGCTGGGCAGTGTTTTAAAACCATCGTCACTTCTTCCGCAAAATGTAATACGCGGCGATCGTCATTCCCACCAGGTTGAGAATAACCATAATCGCCAATACAGTTTTGACTGCGGGGGACATTAATTCTTTGGGGCTGGAAAGTGCGAAGAGGCTTGCATAACCGTGCTCTACGGTAAACGAGCTGGACTTGATTGGCGATTAGCTATTTGCCTTGTTGCTTTCCCGTTTAACCACGCGCAACTTATGTCCATGAAGACACTGTCAGGCTTGCTGGCTTCGACTCTGGCCGGGCTGCTGCTGGCGGTTGTAATCGCAGGCGGTTCCGGATGTTCCTCCACGCCAAAGCCGGATTGGAATCAACGGATCGGAAACTTCACTTTCGATGATGCGGTGCGCGAGCTCGGACCTCCCGTGTCTTCGACGAAGCTGCAGGACGGCGGCACCGTTGCGGAGTGGTTTCTAAAGTATGGATCAACGATGTCGTTCGGATTCGGGGTCGGCTCTTACGGCGGCGGCGGTGGAGTAGGGGTAGGGCAGACCGTGACGACGCCGCCCAAAGGGCATTACCTGCGATTGATCTTTGGCCCGGACGGCAGACTGCAGCGGTGGGAGAAGTTCACTCGCTAAATCCGGTGGTTCCGGACGCTAGTGTAGCGTCTCACAAACAACTGGAATTATTTGAACAGGAGAAAACGGAGAGAAATGCTCTGTTTCCTCATGTTGAAAATAAATCCATTCATTTGTGAGACGGGACGCTAGCCACCAATGATTCGCTTTTATTAGCGTTGTATTAGCGGTTAAAACCCTTCCCTCATAAGTGACTGAGGCCTGCGGCTTGGGGCCTGTTTTCCCTTGCCTTCGTTGCTGCTTTTTCGTTTTTAGCCGGATGCCACTTTGGTTCGTGATCGTTGTACTCGGTATTGTGGAAGGGATAACCGAGTTCCTGCCGGTATCTTCGACCGGCCATCTGCTCATTGCTGAGCGCTGGTTGCACACGAAACAAACTGATCTTTTCAACATCGTCATTCAATCCGGCGCGGTGCTGGCCGTGATCCCGCTTTTTCGCGAGCGGTTCCACCAATTCCTGTTTAACTGGCGCGAGAAACGAACGCAGGATTACGCGGCCAAGTTAATCCTGGCTTTTGTGCTGACCGGGATTGGTGGGTACATCCTGGACAAACGCGGTTTCAAACTGCCGGAGGAACTGGGACCGGTTGCCCTGGCGCTATTGATAGGTGGGATAGGGTTTGTTTTGGTGGAGGCCTGGCTTCGTGGCAGAACGTTGAAGGATGAAGTGACTTGGACCATAGCCATCGCCGTCGGCATAGGGCAACTCATCGCCGCCGTATTCCCAGGGGCTTCACGTTCGGGTGTGACCATATTGTTTTGTCTACTGCTGGGTTTGACTCGTCCCGCAGCAACCGAATTCTGTTTCCTGGTGGGCATTCCGACGATGTTGGCTGCTGGAGGGTTGAAGATTTTTAAGGCTCTCCACCATCCGCTTCCCGGCACGCCGCCTGAGCACTGGGACATGGTGTTGCTGGGGTTCGTTGTTTCGGCAATCGTCTCGTTTATTGCGGTGAAATGGCTCCTGCGGTACATCCAAACGCATACGTTTGTGTTGTTTGGGTGGTATCGCATCGCTTTAGCCGCGGTGATCGGCTGGCTCGTTTTGAGAGGTTGACAGTTCTGACGATCCTCCCGGTCGTTGGCGTCTGACCCCTTTGCCGCACTTGATTAAATTCCCGCGAGGGCATCTTTTTGCAATATATTCTCTTGACGAATATATCCTGCCTGGTCTAGCTTCTTTCAATGATCGTAAGTTTCGGCGATCGCGAAACAGAAAAAGTTTGGAACGGTGAATATTCCCGGAAATTGCCGGCCAGCATTCAGGAATCTGCTCTAACGAAGCTGAGGCTGCTGAACGCGGCGGTGCGGCTCGACAACATGCTGGTGCCACCCGGCAATCGGCTGGAAGCGCTAAAAGGTGACCGCAAGGGTCAGCACAGCATCCGAGTCAACCGCCAATGGCGGATCTGTTTTGTATGGAGAGGCGGCAACGCACATAACGTCAAAATTATTGATTATCATTAAGCATGAAAAAGATTCGAGTATTGTCACCGGGCGAAATTCTGCTTACGGAATTCATAAGACCCAACCAGCTCACGGTGTATCGAGTAGCCAAAGATTCCGGCATTCCACAGCCCACCTTGCAACTAATCGTGACCGGCAAACGCAGCATTACCGCAGACACCGCGTTGCGGCTCGGTTTGTACTTCGGCATTGACGCCCAGTTCTGGCTCAATTTGCAGAGCGAATACGAACTGCGCCGCGCCAGATATGAGAAGCTGTCGGTTATCCAGAGAGAGGTCCGGCCGCTCGCAGCGTAGACCACTGGATCTGACTAACAATTCACTGAACGCGAGTGCCCTTTTGAACGCGGCGACGCCCAGAACGTCCAATGGACATGACCTCTGCGATTCTACGTCAAAAGGCACGCTACTGGTGGCGCAAGGAAATCCGGCCCTTGCTGGTTTTGGGACTCATCGTTTTCTCCATCCGATCGTCTTTCGCGGATTGGAACGATGTGCCGACCGGGTCGATGAAACCGACAATTTTGGAAGGGGATCGCGTCTACGTAAACAAGCTGGCATACGATCTAAAGGTCCCGTTCACGACCTGGCATATCGCCCGATGGGGCAATCCTAAGCGAGGCGATGTCGTGGTCTTCTATTCACCCTACGACGGCCAGAGGCTGGTGAAGCGGGTGATCGGGTTGCCAGGTGATACCATCGAACTGCGAAAAGACCGGCTGTTTTTAAACAGCCAAGCAGTGGATTACGGCCCGCTCGATGAGTCCCGGGTGCGCGATGTCAGCTCTGCAGATCGCGCAGCACAGGTTTACGCCGAAGAGCAACTGCCCGGACGCGACCACGCTGTAGCTGCGATTCCTGGCGTACCGGCGCGGCGCGATTTTGGGCCATTCGTTGTGCCCGCCGGGGAATACTTCATGATGGGGGACAACCGCGACGACAGCTTTGACTCCCGATATTATGGGACCGTCGAGCGCTGGCGGATCGTGGGTCACGCGACAGCGATCGCGTTGTCATTCGATCATGGTCATTATTGGAAGCCGCGCTGGGATCGATGGTTCCGCTCGCTTTGACCTGGAATAAGCTACCACCGTAGAGCGTGTTTGGAAATGCTGACGGAGCGCGAGCGGTCCCCGCTCGCGGCGGCCGGAACGCTGCCCAAGCGGAAACTGCAACCTCGCCATGCGGCACTCCGGCTCAACTTCAGCATTTCCCAAACACGTTCCTAGAGAAACGCTCGGAGCAGGGTCATCCGGACCCGTTAGTCCGTCGCCTTAAATCATTGTCATCGCCGCGCTGCTTTCTCACACTGCGCGCATGAGAACTCTTCTGCTCGGCTCTCTCATCGCTTCCGTCTCTCTGTTGGCCGCCACCGCCGCCACGCCGCCTGAGGACGGCATCCTGCGCATTATTTGTTTCGGCGCTCACCCGGACGATTGTGAGCTCCAGGCCGGGGGCGTGGCCGCGATGTGGGCGGCCAAGGGGCACAAGGTTAAACTCGTCTCGGTCACCAATGGCGACATCGGCCATTGGCGCGAGGCCGGCGGGCCACTGGCCAGACGCCGCAAAGCCGAAGCCGAGCAGGCTGATAAAATCCTGGGCGTTACCAGCGAAGTGCTCGATATCCACGACGGCGAGCTGCTGCCCACGCTGGAAAATCGACGCTTAATAACCCGGCTCATTCGCGAATGGAAAGCCGACATTGTCATGAGCCCGCGGCCTAATGATTACCATCCCGATCACCGTTACACGGCCGTGCTTGTGCAGGACGCCGCTTATATGGTCACTGTGCCGTTCTTTTGCCCGGATGTGCCTTATCTGAAGCACAACCCCGTGTTCTTTTATTATCCCGATTCGTTCCAGAAACCGAATCCCTTTCGGCCGGATGTTGCCGTGTCGATCGACTCCGTCATTGACCGGCGCCTCGACGCTCTCGACGCCCTTGAATCCCAGTTTTACGAAGGCGGCGCCAACGGCTCAGCGGATTTAATCCCTGCCGATCCGGCCAAACAAAAGGAACGCAAACGCCAGGTCCGCGCCAACTTCGAGCAACGTTACCGCAACCAGGCCCAACGCTTTCACTCCAAGCTGGCCGAATTCTATGGCTCAGAGAAAGCCGCCTCCATCCAGCACGCCGAAGCCTTTGAACTTTGCGAATACGGTCGACGCCCGGATCAAGCGGAACTCAAGAAACTGTTCCCGTTTTTCGGAGAGTAACCACGTTGGCAGGGATCGGTCCCATCCTGGAGCCCGCCTTCAAAGGTCGACTCTGTTGACGGCACAATCCCGTGAGCAGCGCCGCCCCGCGCGTTATGGCGCGGGTATCATCTGCCAACCGTAGATCATGACCTCATGGCCGGAGAGGCCGTGGCATTCGCCTTTGACCTGGACAACCTGGCCCAGCTTGGCCAGCACGACGCGGTTGTCGCCATACTGCGCCACCAGCTTGCTGCCGTGATCCGAAGCAAACACGGCGTTTGATTTTTCCGGCGGCAGGAAGTCGCAAATCACCCTGGTCTCGCGATCGGGCACTTTGAGGAGGATCCGGTAGTTCCGCATGAGAAGCGGTTTTTCGAAGCCGACGATTTCGCCACGAACCAGGAATTTCTTCTTACGGAAGTGTTGATCGGCCGACGCAGCATCGGCCCGGTAGTACTCGGCCAGGTCCATCGATTCAACTACCGAATCAGCTTGAAGCGGAGGCAGGGTGGCAATCGCCGCGTTGGTATGCGTAACCACGGGACGGGTGAGAGGCTCGACGGATGAGGTCTTGACCGCTTCTTCTTTCTGTTCCTTGAGCTGACGGTTTTCGTCTTTGGTTTTGTTCAAATCGCCCTTTAATCGATCGAGCTCTTTCTCTTTTCGTTCGAGTTCTTCGAGGCGGGATTTAGAGATTTCGACGTTGGTATCCTGGGCGAAGGCCATTCCGGCGGGCAAAAGCATCACGCAGGCGACGGCAAAAATAAGGGAAAGGGAACTCATCGGGAAGGCGGTGACCAGCGCTGGTTTGCGATCACCAGAAAGGGGTTTAGGCCGTTTCGCCAGTGAAACCAGTCGGTGGCTGTTCATGCGGGCAGGATAGCGCCTGCGCGGTATAGGCTCAAGCGCCTTGCGAGCTACTGTTGCGACCTACGTGAGCCGGGTCGACGATGAGATCCGAGTCCGGCAGTTATAAACCACCTGTTTACCCGCTCACGGTGCCACAACCGTTTCCAGTTTGGCTAACTCCCGTCGCGGGCGAGTCCGCTCCGACCCAAGTGTTTTCACCTTACCGGTGGAACCCGGTATGGATGAGCGCCTGGCTTAGATTAGCTGCGCCGGACCGAGCGATCGCGTCCGAATTGATGACATAGAGAGGGCTGGAAAGGTCGGTGATTCTTCCAGACTCCCGGTAACCTTGTGGGATCAACGAGCCCGTGACCGCACCATGGCGCTGCTTTGTGTCGGTCTTTGCTGGTTTGGTTTTGCTTTTTTCCACCACGGCCGGTTTGGTCGAGGTGGTCGCCGAACTGTCTTTTGGCTGGTCAGCCGCCGAGGCGCTCAGGACGGCGGCACTCGTTAACGCCAGGAATAATGAAGTGAGTTTCATAATTTCGCCGAATCCCGTTGTGTAGTCTTTACTATGCTCCCTTGTTAGGACTTTTTCAATCAAAAAGGGGCCGAACCCCGGTGGGATTCGGCCCCTGATTGAGGAACTGAAATATTAGAACTTCTTCGAGACTTCGAAGTAGACGAAACGTCCAAGCACGTCGTAGTTGTTCTTGTCGGTGTTGTCCTCGACGGCCGACGGAATGAGCGGCGGCTGCATGTCGGCGATGTTGTTGCAACCGACGGCCACTCGTGTGCCATCATACCATTGCCGGCCTTCGACTTTGCCTTTGCCGAATTCGTAGGCCAACTGGATATCGATCGTGTAGTACTCCTTAATCGTGTAAGCCTGGCCGTTCAGCGTCAATCCCTGGCTGCCTGAGTTGTATTCCGGGAACAAGCCGCCCGGATCGCTCATCTGCGGCAGGTAATTGAAACCAACCGTCGCGGTGAATCCCTGGTATTGATAGGTCACCATCGCATTAACGCTCCAAGCCGGGATCAGGCCCTGGATCGTCGTATAGGTTCCCTCATAGTTGAACAGAGGCCGACCCTGGCCAGTCGAGAGCTGGTGAGCCAATATGAGATTGGCCGTGCTGTCGAGGGAGAGCTTCCCAGCCGACTCCGGAAGCGGGAGTCCGTAATGCAGGCCGAAATCGATGCCTTCGACCCTTTGCCGGCCGGTACCCGACCATGGGATAATCAAGTTGCCCCAGTTGTCGGGAGTCACCTGATTGGGAGTGGTGGTTGTGAGGCGGGTGCCATCGAAGAAGGTGAACCCAGGAGCGAACGGCGATGCCGAACCCAGGGCATTCAAACTATTGGCAGCGCCTTGAGCATCCGCCACCGGCACCTTGGTGAGGTCAACATGATAATAGTCTGCTGAGACCGTGAGGTTCTTGATCGCCTTAGGCGAGATAACAATGCCGCCACCAAATTGTTCTGAGTCCTGCGGCTCCAGATTCGGGTTGGCACGGGTTTCGGTCGTGACCTGGCCGGAGCCGCCTGGCGTGTTGATAGCGGGATTGCTGACGAAATCGGGGCCGAACAGGTTCCAGATGGACGGAGCACTGAATCCTTTGTTGTAGTTGGCGCGCAGCGTCACTTGCTCATCGATTGGCTGCCAGCGGAGACCGACCTTGGGTACCGCGGCGCTACCACCCGGATCGAAAGATTGGTATCGTCCAGCCGCGTCGATCTCGACGTCATAAAGGGCCGGGATATCCTGCACTTTGCTGAGCACAGGGATGCGGACTTCCACAAAACCGGCACCGGTCTCGCGTGAGCCACCCGCGAAGCTGGCTTGAGGGTTGAGGCCGGGAACCAAGCCGGCCTTAGTCAGGCCATCCACTTGCAGTGTAATGTCCTCATGAATGAACTGTCCACCGGCAGCGAACCCCAGCTTTCCGGCGGGAAGCTCGAGGGGTGTGCCGTTGATCACGCCTTGTGCGCTCCACAGTTCGGATTCACCCCAGGTGAACAGGGTTGTTTGAAGGGCTCTGATAGTATCGGGCGCGTTGCCACTGGCACCCGGAGTAAGCGACCCGGCAAAAATGTTGTAAACCGGAAGATTATTGCCGTTGGCATCCACCAGCTGGCTAAGCGGCCGGCCCGACCCATCCAGAACGGGATTTCCAGCGGCATCGGTCAGCGGAGTCAAAGCCTGATTCAGTGATGCACCGTTGATCGCGTTGCGCGTTTGCTGTTCCTCACGGCTGTGGCTGTAATCGAAGGAAGTGTCGTAACTATAGTCAGGCGTGATCTTGCCCTTCAGACCGCCGACCCAATTATAGGTGTCCTGGAAGGTATCAAAGATACGGTTGCCGGAGTCCACGAACCGGCTGCGGATACGTGGTGATTGCACACCGTTGGCGCCCAAATCAATTCCAAAGGGGTTATAAGGGTTGTTGCCTGGCACGGCAATTTGATAACCAGCCGCCGGGTTATATAGCGCAATCACAGGAGAGGGTGCCAATTGGCCCGAGGCCGTGTTATCGGAGTAATTGAAGCTAGTGTAGACGGTCAGCCAGTCGGGATAGAGGTCATGCTCGAAGTTGGCCCAGAATTGGCGGCGCTCCTGCTCGAGGATCGAGGTCGTTCCGAATTCGGTAGTATTGAGAAGAGTGCTGGTGCTGAACGGGAGATACACACCACCCGGGTAACCGTTAGCTGCGGCGTACGCATTGTAAGCGGAAACGGTGGCAAACTGGTTGGTGCCGAACTTTGGCGGCTTTACTATCGCAGGGTTGTACCCAGGCAGGCCTTGGGCAAAAGGAGAGCCGGCCAGGATCCAAGCTCCACCGCTATCCTGGACTTTGCCTGGGAAACTCGGACTCAGGTAGGCAACCGCTGGAGCGATACCGGCGGCTTCAAGGCCGGATGGCCCAAGAGACGCGAACTCCCGGTCTTTGGTGAGTAGCTCGTTCTGATGGTAGATCTCACCGCCCATGGTGAAGCGGGTCGTATCAGTAGAGGCCCCGCCCACAATGTAGGCCTTGTAAGAGCTACCATGGTCGCTGGGGCTCTCGGTTGGAAATCCGTATCTGCCACCCACTTCAAAACCGTTCCAGTTTTTCTTGGTGATAATATTAATGACACCCCCAATGGCGTCCGAGCCGTACTGGGCGGAAGCCCCGTCTTTGAGCACCTCGATTCGCTCAATCATGGAGAGCGGGATGGTGTTCAAGTCCACGGCCTGGGCGCCGCTCAGGGCGCTGGTGGTCAGCCGCTGACCATCCAGCAAAACCAGGGTTGGCAGATTGCGGATCTGAGCGTAAGACTGTCCGGTGAACGCCTGGAACCCGGCGCCGATGTTGACGTTGTTGTTGACGCTGCCCAGGTAATTGCCCGAACCCGTGAAGCCGGGCACGAGTTTCTTGATCGTCAGCAGCGAATCGGCCGTGCCGGCCTGCTGAATCTGCTCGGTGGAGAGCGTCTGCACCGGGGCGGGGCCGACGGTTTCCGCCGTGGGGATGTAGGAGCCGGTGACCACCGTCGGCTTCATCACCTCGGGAGCATTAGTGTCTTGGGCAAGGCAAGGTATGGCGAGGAGCAAACCTACGGCCAGACCAGCCAGCACGTGTTTACAGGGGATCTGTGCGACTAGTTTTTTGATCATAGCGTTATCGAGCTATTAGGTTTACGGAATGACTCTGGCGCGTTTTTACCCAAATCAGGGGAGATTAGGCAAGAGAAATCTTTACAAAAATGTAACTTTTATGGACAGGAAAGGATTGCGCCGGAGCAGGAATCACACCATATTTAGCCATGGCTCGGCGTGGGAAACCCATCTGGAACCCGAGCAAGGCTGACATGGCCGCAATAGCAAATTGAATTCTAATTAGATAAGATCGAACCGTTAACAACGGCATCTCTTCCGGCCAGCGGCGCAAAATGAGCGAGTCCTCTTCTCCAGCCCAGAATCTGTTTCCTTCGCCGTCCTCGCAAACGACGAGCGGGCAGAATTACCAGCTTTCAGATGACTTGGCTCGCCTGTGTCTTCCGCGCGAGTGGAAGGACTCCTGCCGGACGTTGGCCTGGGTTAATTCAGTATGCCTGCTATTCTTAGTCGTTGGCTTAGTTGGACTTAAACCTCCCAGAGTTATTCATCGGCCCCTCAAGGAGGTCGCCGATGTAGCGCCCGTCGTATTTACGCCACCGGAGGAACCGCCTCAGACGCAGCCGGATGTGAAGCCTGACGAACCCGACGAGCCAAAAGATACGCCGGATATGCCGCAAGTGGTCAACGTGGTTGCGGCGGCAGACCCCGCTTCGGTTGCTTTCGCGGTGCCGGTTCAGGGAGCCGTAGCGGTTTCCTCAGCCGCGCATGTAGCCACGCCACCGCCGCTGGTGACTCACCTGCCATCAGGCCCGGTGAAGTTTTCCCAGAACACACGCGACGGCGGCAGTTATCCTTCCCCATATTATCCCTCGCTGGCCATGCGCAATCACCTGGAGGGCACTGCGACCGTTGAGATTAAGGTCGACGAGACCGGTGCCATCACATCGGCCAACGTTCAGAAGAGCTCGGGCAGTTCGGTTCTGGATGAAGCAGCGATAGAAGTGGTCAAGAAACGCTGGCGTTTCCCCCCGGGCCAGCCGAGATGGCTCTCATGGTCATGCACGTTTCGGCTTGAGTAACACACAAAAACCTTCGCGAATAGGGAAGCGGCTGATGCTGCTGATGTTTGCGACAGGCATCGGGCGGGCTGATTCCACCTTGACTTAAGCACAGTAAAAACGTCATTAATATAAAATCAATTTATGTTAGCAAACATACTGGTAAAGAACTTCGAAGCGGGCGGGCCGGTGATGTGGCCGATTTTAATCACGGCCATTGTGGCGGTGGCGGTAGTGGGCGAGCGAACGTTCTGGTGGCTGCGGGAATCCGCCAAACGCGATCCGCAGACGCTCGAAAAGCTTTTTGGGGCGCTCGAGGCGGGAGATTTTCGTGAAGCTTCACGGCTTTCCAAAGATTCGGAGGACCCGATCATCCGCATGATCTGGCACGGGATGAACCACTTCCATTCGTCGTTGCAAGGGGCTTTGCAGGTGGCCGCCGGCGTGGAATTGCAGAAGGCAGGCCGGTTTCTAACGGTCATGGACACACTGGTGACCCTGGCGCCGCTGCTCGGACTGCTGGGCACCGTTTCTGGCATTTTCCGAACCTTTCTATCCATCGGCAGCGCTACCGTGGAAGGCGCAACCGGCCAGATTACCGGTGGTATCGGTGAGGCGCTGATTGCGACCATGTGCGGCCTGGCAATCGCCATCTTCTCTTTGATCCCATTCAATTACTTCACGCGGAAGCTGGCCCAGATGCAGTTCGAGCTCGAATCCGCCGCCACCAACGTCGACATCATGGTGACAGCCGCCAAGCAGAAAGGGTTCGACACAATGGAATTTCGCCAGCAAGACACACAGCGCAGGGTTTAGGCCAGGTGAAGATTGGGTCGCCATATCCGGAGAAGAAGGCGCGGATCGAGATCATTCCGCTGATCGACATCATGTTCTTCCTCCTCGCGTCGTTCATGCTGGCGAGCCTGAGCATGATGCGGCTGCAATCGATTAAGATGAACCTGCCCACGGCCACGGTAGCACGGCGGGATAAGGAACCGGACATGGTGAAACTGAACGTGGACCAATTCGGCAATATCACCATTAACAAGCAGCAGATTAGTTACCCCGACGTGGAAAAACTGCTGACGGCCAAGATCAAGACGAATGCGACGGTGCCGGTCTACATTACGGGCAATGAAGATGCCACCCATGGGATGATCATCCATGTGCTGGACATGGTGCGGGGAACGGGCATCCAAAACGTCTCGTTTGCCATTGCTTCCGCGCCGGGCAGCAAACACTAAGCGGCGATGAAAATCGGATCTCCCCACCCGCATAGGCGCGCCCGCATCGAGATCATCCCGCTGATCGATATCATGTTCTTCCTGCTCGCCTCGTTCATGCTGGCGAGCCTGAGCATGATCAAACTGCAATCGGTGAATGTCACGCTGCCGTCGGCAGTTACCGCCAAGCGCGATTTCACGCCCGATATTCTTAACATCGGCGTGGATAAGGCCGGCCTGGCTTACATTGAGAAGACGCAGGTCGATCTGGCGCAACTAAGCAGCTATCTTTCCAACCGCTTCCTGATTCGCTCTAATTCGCCGGTATACATTACCGCGGATACGGACACCAAACATGGCGCAATTACGCGGGTGTTGCAGGTGGTTTACGCTGCTGGTGTTCGCAAAGTGTCCTTCTCAATCGCGGCGTCCAAGGCGCCGAGTCAGAGCCAATAAATGTGAATTCAAACGCTCTTTAGGGACACAATTCTGTAAAGTTAAATGAAAACGTTCCTGCAGAACCTGCTGATTTTTTTCGCGCTCGCCTTATGCGGGCTCATATCCTTTCAATGGGTCCGCGAGACACAACTCCGCAAGGATGTGCAAGCCCTAACCGACTCAGTGCACGACAAAGCCCAGCGGATTATCGACCTCGAAGCCAACGTCAAGCGGGATGAGACGGAAATTCAGCGCCTCGATGGGCTGAAGAATCAACTAACTCAGACGGTCAAAACCAACGAGGCTACTATCGACCTCTTGGGCAGAAGCCTCGACAAGGCCACGAACGAATTGGATCGGGCCCAGCACCAAATCGAGGTTTATAAGGACGCGATGCAAACGGCCAACGACAATATTAAACGACAGAACGACGAAATTAAACAGCAGAACGAGGAAATTGCAAAAATCGCCGAAGAGCGCAACGAGATGGTGAAGAAGTTTAATAAGATGGCTGCCGACTTTAATGAACTCGCCAACAAGTGGAACAAGCAGCAGGAGGAATTGGCGAAAGCCGCGACGAACGCTCCGGCGAAGAAATAGCCCCCCGCCGATGGTAGGAACGCCGTCCTCGGCGGTCCCAAAATAATTCGAGACACGTTGAAGGACGCTGGGGACGGGGCCGGCCCCTTACCCACTCCCGGCTATTAGTCAGGGACACCGGGGACGGCGTCTTTACCACGCGTCATGCTCTCGGGTGAGCCTGGTCGTAGGCCTTCTTCAGCCTTTCAGTGCTAACGTGCGTGTAGACCTGGGTCGTGACCAGGTGGGCATGGCCGAGCAGTTCCTGAACGCTGCGCAAGTCGGCGCCAGCATCCAGCAGATGTGTCGCGTAGCTATGACGCAGTTTATGAGGGCTGAGATTGGGATCCAAACCAGCAATCGCGAGGTATTTTTTCAAGCGCAATTGCAAATCACGGGCTTGCACCGGGCGCGGTTTGCCGGAACTGGCGAAGAAAACAGGCGAGAGCCCGCCGGGCGGCTGGGATAGCAGCTTCCAATAGGCCTCAATCGCCTGTAGCGCCGGGCTGCCAATAGGGATCAGCCTTTCCTTTTTGCCCTTGCCGCGCACGCGCACCAGACGTTCGTGCCAGTCGAGGTCCTGCGCCTGCAATCCACAGGCTTCGCTGATGCGCAACCCGCAGGAGTAAATCGTCTCGAGGATGGCAACGTCCCGGTGACAAAGTGCGACGGCTTTGGCACGGCCAGCCTTGTCCGCGCCGGACGCAGGAAGCAATTTTAATGGCGCCTCAAGCAATGTTGCCATTTGTTCCCGGGTCAAGAACTTCGGCAGCCTCCGCGCCAGTTTCGGCAGCGATAAATTCCGGATCGGCGAAACCGGCACCACACCATGCCGGATAAGGAATTTGTAGAACGTGCGCAGGGCGCAAAATCGGAGTTGAATCGCAGCGCGTCCGAGGTTATGTCGACCAAGATAGCGCAAGTAAGCCCGGAAGTCGTCCCGTTGAAACTTCTCCCAAGCGGGCGTCTGCTTCCGTTCTTCCTGGTGCCATTGAGAAAACTCGAGCAATGCCTGGCGGTAATTGCGTTGGGTATAGGCCGAGGCGCCGCGATCCGTAGCGAGATGGGTAAGGAATTTGGTGAGCCAGGTGTCGGGGGGCGCGCCTGGAGTTTCGTTTTGGGTCTTAATCGTAATCGTAATCTTAATCCTGCTCTAAGCCTCCTCGACCTGATCTTCGTGAAGCCGGTAGTCGGAGTTAGCTTTTATAAGCCCAACAAGCATTGAAACTATGTTGCGCAACCGGTCCTTCCCGGCAGCAATCTCGCCTGGAGGCAAGCGACCCTGCGTGGATATAATGTCGAGTGCGGCTGCGCATTCCAAAGCTGAACCTCGTGAGATATCAAAAAAACGGCAGCGATCCGCCTTGGTAAACTTGCCGTTACCCTCAGCAAGGTTTAACACGACGGAAGTACTCGCCCGATCCAGCTGGTCACGAGCAGCAAGCGTTTTGGGCAAGTCCCGCATCAGAGGCTGTAGCCACGCAATGAAGGCCAGTGATTCGCGGTAAACCGTCAGCTTCTCATGATCGAGAAGGTGGAGCGGTTGGCTGGGAGCGGGGTTCACTCTAAGGAAGTTAGGAGGATTAAGATTAAGATTACGAGTAAGATTTAAGATTGGGAACTGCCTTCATCCCGCGGCGGAAATTCAAACGTCACTTTTCCCAAATCATCCATCACGAGGTAGGCGGAGAACGGTCGGCCCGCTTTGGAAACAAACTGTTTGAGTAATTCAGTGCGGCCTTCCTTGATCAATTTGACCGCCTGGGCGCGGTCAATCGGCTGCTGCAAAATAGCTTTGTTGATCTTGAACTTGCACGGCTTCTTATCGGCCTGCGACTTTTCGCAAACGTACGCGCTTTCAGTTTCGAACACCTTTCCGCCGCATTTGGGGCACTCGACCAGCGGCTCCTGACCGGTAAAATCCAGCTTCGGTTCCGGGGCCTTGGGTTGAGCGGCCCCCGCCCCTTTCCGCTTCCGCGCTGGCCGGGGTTCGAATTCAAACCCTACTGCGCCGTCCTTGAGAACCAGGTAGGCCTTGAACGGCCGATTCCTTTTGGAAATGAATTTGTCGAGCAGATCGGTTTTGCCGGCGGCCAGCAGCTTTTCGGCCTGAGCGCGCTCAACCGGCTGCTGGAGAATCACCTTGCCAATGCGGCGGAAATCACAGCTCTTGTTTGGCCCCACGGATTTTTCGCAGACATAATGCATCGCCGTCTCAAAGATGCGATTGCCGCACTTGGGACATTTGCCGACGGGCTCCTGGCCGCTGAAATCCACCTCCTGCTCCGCGCCCTCGCCATTGCGCTGGTCGGGGCCAAAATCGAACTCGGCCTTATTCTCCGCGTTCAGCTTCAGGACCGCAGCGAACGGTTTGCCCATGCGGCTGCGGAAACCCTGCAGGGGTCCAAGCTGTCGATCGCGAATGAGCTGGTCGATTTCCTGACTTTCGAATAAACGGCCGCCGATAATCTTCCAAATCGAGAAATCGCATTTGACGCACTGGAATGCCTTATAGCGTTCATGCACTTCGCCGCCACATTTCGGGCATGGGGTTTGCAAAACGCCAAAATCACCGGGAATGGTATCGAGCTCGAATTTTTTCGCGCGGTCAACGATGTGGCGGGTCATATCGACGATTCCCGCCATGAATTCGTCGCGGCTCTTTTGGCGGCGCTGGACCTGGCGCAATTGGAATTCCCAATCGCCCGTCAACTCGGGTTTCGTCAACTCGGGTATGCCCAGTCCGTTGAGCAACTCCATCAAGGAAAATGCCTTGGCAGTGGCTTGCAAGTCCTTGCCCTGGCGCAGCAAGTATTGCTCGTAAATCAGCCCCTCAATGATGGCGGCACGCGTAGCCGGCGTGCCCAAACCTTTCTCGCTCATCGCCTCGCGCAATTCCTCGTCCTCGACGAGCTTGCCGGCGCCTTCCATTGCGCCGAGCAGCGTGGCTTCAGTGAAGCGGGCAGGGGGACGCGTTTGGCTTTGCTTCACATCGATTTCAGCCGTCTTCACCGTCTCGTTCGGTTTCACCGGCGCCAGGGTAGGCGCATCTTCGGGCTGTGCTTCTTTGCCGTAAACGGCCAGCCAGCCGGGGTTGACCAGAACCTTGCCGACGCTCTTAAAGGGTTCGCTTTCGACGCGAGTGATTCGAATCGTTTCCAGAAACTCTGCAGCGGGATAAAACACCGCCAGGAACCGCCTGGCCACCATGTCGTAGAGCTTCTGTTCCGGTTCGTTCAACCCTTTGGGCGGCTCCGTGGTGGGAATGATGGCAAAGTGATCCGAAACTTTAGCGTTGTTGAAAATGCGTTTGTTCGGTTTGACCCAACTGTTCTTCAGAATCGTATCCGCGAATGGAGCATACGCGGTGTGCGTAAGCATCGTAAGGGTGCCGCGAACGTTCGCCTGGTAATCTTCTGGTAAGGCGCGCGAGTCGGTGCGCGGATAGGTCAGGACTTTATGCCGTTCGTAAAGGGCTTGCGCCAATTTGAGCGTGTTGGAAGCGCTGAATCCAAAGCGGCTGTTGGCTTCGCGTTGCAGGCTCGTCAGATCGTAGAGTAAAGGCGAGAGCTGCGTGCTGGGCTTGCTTTCCTCGGTAACAACGCCAGATTTGCCGAGGCACTTCTCGCGAATGGCTTCGGCCTTTTCCCGTTCCCAAAGCCGTTCTGGCTTGAGATCCGGGTCGCCATCTTTATCGGGGCGAATAAATTTTTCATCGAACCACTTCCCGGTATAATTCCCGGCTTCGGCCGCGAATGTACCTATCACTTCCCAATAATCGCGCGGGACGAACTTGCGGATGCGTTGTTCGCGCTCGACCACGATAGCCAGGGTCGGCGTTTGGACGCGACCAACGGTGGTTTTGAAAAAACCGCCGGACTTCGAGTTGAAGGCGGTCATGGCGCGCGTTCCGTTAATGCCGACAAGCCAATCGGCCTCGGAACGACTGACGGCAGCATCGGCCAGCGGTTGCATTTCGGGATCGCTGCGTAAATTGGAAAAGCCATCGCGGATGGCGGCGGGGGTCATCGATTGCAACCACAATCGGCGAGAGGGCTGTTTGGCCTTCGTATAACGAACGATGTTCCGGAAAATGAGTTCACCCTCGCGACCGGCATCGCACGCATTGATCAACGCGTCCACGTCTTTGCGCTTGATTAGTTTCGTAATCGTTTTGAGTCGGTTTGCGCTTTTTTCGAGCGGTTGCAGGTCGAAATGCGGCGGAATGACGGGCAGGTGCGCAAAAGACCATTTGCCCCGGGCGGCCTCAACTCCAGCCGGCACGGTCAACTCAAGCAAGTGCCCCACGGCCGACGAGAGGACATACTGATCGCTCTCGAAGTAATCTTCCTGCTTTTTGAAACCGCCGAGGGCCCGGGCAATATCGCTCGCGACTGACGGTTTTTCGGCAATGATTAAAGCTTTACCCATCGCTAAAAGACTCTTACACGCGGTTTGGAAATGTGGCAAATCCGGCGCAAAGTTGGGGGAAAGTGGCCTAAAGCCATCGGGATGTCAACGCGACGTCAAGCGGCAAAGGAGTTTGGCGTTGTTGCCTCACCACCGGGATGTGCCGTGGCCAATGAGTTTGGGAACGCCGAGGAAGCGTCCTTACCGGATTTGAACCTCATCCTAATTGCAAGGTAAGCCTCGTGATTGATGCTGGCGGAAAGGTGTGGTGGAAGTCGGTGGCGGAAGCATGGATTTCGGCTGCGCGGGGTTCCACGGCGTGCGGAATATCAAAGGTATTGTGCGCGTGTATATCTTCGGCGGTAAGCACCTGGCCTGCGGCGCTTCGGACGGTGGCACCGCGGACGGAGAGTTCTGCCTGTTGGGGTTCGGTGGCGCTGCTGTTCACGATCGTGAGGACGATTTGGTTATCGTGCCGGGAAGCCGACCCGGAGAGCGCAGCGATGGAGTGACTGCCGGAACCAGACTCAGGAACATTGAACATAGTTCGCAGTGACTGGCCGCCGTGATGCGCGGCGTACATTTCGAACACGTGAAAATTGGGTGTAGCAACGAATTTATCCTCGCGCGCCAAAAACAGTGAATGAAGGTTGTTAATCAGTTGGGCCACATTGGCCATGGCGACTTTGTCGGCGTGCCGGTTGAAAATGTCCAGGGTCAGCGCAGAAACGAGCGCGTCGCGGAGCGTGGAGGTTTGCCCGAACAAGTGTGTCGGGGCCACTTCGGTGCCGGCGTGATGCCAGGCGCCCCATTCATCCACGACCAACTTGACCCGGTGTTGCCGGTCGACTTCGCCCATTACTCCCCAGTGATCGGTGATGAGCTTCTCCATCCGAATCGCTTTATTGAGGAGTTCGTACCAATCATCGACGGTGAAATCGATCGCGTTCCCTTTGCCTGCGGTGCCGCAGTAATAATGCAAAGCCCAACCATAAAGCGTGCGGACCAATCCACGGTCCCGTTCGGTGAGATGCGCGAAAAACCGCCGCGTCCAATCAAGATCACCGCCGTTCGGCCCGGAACCGATGAACGCCAGGGGCACGCCGTATCGAGGAACCCAGGCGGTGAACCGTCGAAACTCGGTGGCGTATTCTTCCGGGGTAAAATTCCCGCCGCAACCCCACGACTCGTTCCCCACGCCCCAGAAACGGACGCTAAAAGGATCCCGACTGCCGTTGGCGGAACGCTGATCGGCCAACGTGGTTTTCCCGGCAGGTGAGTTGCAATACTCAACCCACTCGTCAAAGTCGCGCGGCGTGTTGCTGCGCACGTTCGCCGCCAGGTAGGGTTGCGCTCCTATCAATTGGCAAAAGCGCATGAACTCGTTAGTGCCAAATTCGTTTGGGTCATATTTCGCGGGACCATCAGGCACGCTCTGCAGGAAACGTTCGTCGATCCAGAAATTGGTCCGCCGGGGCCGTTGCGACCGCGGGCCGATTCCGTCGCGCCAATTATAGCTGTCAGCGAAGCAACCACCCGGCCAGCGCACGACCGATGGCTTCAGCCGCCGCATGTGTTCGACCAACGCAGTGCGGATTCCATCCTGGTTCGGTATTGCGGAACCTTCACCAACCCAAATGCCGTCGTAGATGACACCACCGATGTGCTCGGTAAAATGGCCGTAGAGGTCGGCCGAGATGGTGCCGATCGACTCGTCGAGGAGAATCTCCACTTTGGAACTGGAAGCCGCCGACCTCGAGGAACTCGCCACGCAGATAGCCGCGCCCCCAATTGCCGCCTGCTGCAGGAACCGCCGCCGGGTCATTCCATTCATAGATTTATTTTCCAATACAGAACTGACTAAAAATCATGTCGAGCAAATTTTCGGTGGTTGTCTGGCCAACGATCTCGCCGACGGCGTTCACGGAAATGCGCAACTCCATCGCCACAAGCTCCAACGGTTTTGCGCTGCGCAATGCCTCAAGAGTACGCAACGCGGCCGTTCGGGCACGACTCAGCGCTTCCTGGTGCCGGGAATTGATCATGACTTCGAGCATTTCGGCTTTGATATCTCCCGACCAAACCAGTTCTTTAATGGCGTCTTTCAGGCGCTCGACACCCTGGCCAGTCAGGCAGGAAACGTCCACTACGCCACTCCCCTTGGCAGGCAACTCCAGGCGCGCCGGCAGATCGATCTTGTTGCGGACCAAAATCCGTTTCTTGCCCGCGAACTCGTCAAGGTATTCCTTATCGGCGCCGGTCAGCGGTTCGGACGCGTCGAGCACATGCAGCAGAAACTCTGCTCGTTGGAGCGATTGCCGGCTGCGGCGAATGCCCTCCACTTCGATCTCATCCCTTGCTTCCCGCAATCCCGCCGTATCGATAAATACGACCGGCAAGCCGCGAATATTGGCGGTTTCCTCGATGGTGTCACGAGTTGTGCCGGGGATGGCGGAGACAATAGCCCGCTCGTGGCCCAGGAGCTGATTGAGCAGGCTGGATTTGCCGGCGTTCGGCCGGCCGATGATCGCCGCCCGGATGCCGCGGCGGAGGATCTGCCCTTCGTTGGCCGTCCGCAGCAGTTCGTCCATGAATTCGACCCCGCGGTCGAGCCGGTCGACAAGCTGCGCCTGCGTATCCGGCGCAATGTCTTCATCGGGAAAATCGATGTGCGCCTCGACGTGGGCCAGCGTGCGCAGCATCTGCTCACGGAGTTGGTTGATGCGTTGCGAAAGTTTCCCGGCGAGCTGTTCGTTCGCCGCGCGCATCGCCAGCTCGGTTCGAGAATGGATGAGATCGGCAACGGCTTCCGCCTGGGTCAAATCGATGCGACCATTGAGAAAGGCGCGGCGGGTGAATTCGCCCGGCTCCGCCAACCGCGCACCATTTTTGAGCACCGTTTCGAGAACCAGTTTTGCCGGCAACAGTCCGCCGTGGCACGAGATCTCCACGACGTCCTCACGCGTGAAAGTGCGCGGCGCGCGCATGACGGCCAACAGGACCTCGTCCAGCGGCTGGCCATCGCACATGACATGACCCAAATGCAAGGTGTGCGTCGGTGCACCGGAGGGCAGGGCGGGAGCTTTTCCAATTCCGACGAAGCATCGATCCGCCACGGACAAAGACGCCGGTCCGGAGATTCGGATGACCGCCAGACCTCCTTCGCCCACGGGAGTAGCGATGGCAGCTATCGTGTCGGAGACCATTTTCGGCAGGTTAGACCATTCCGAAATCGGAAACAGTTATCTTTTATGAACACGTGCCGCGCGCGTTTTCGGCGTCGCGTCCGCGCAACAGCAGGCGAGCTTTTTCGTAGCTCTTTTTTTTCAGAAAATGCAACAGTTGCGGGTCGGTCTGCTTCGGCAACTGTCGCGCCAGCTCATCCAGGCGGCTGAACACCGGCAGCAGATTGGGCAGTGGCCGCGTCTTGACCATGGAATCCAGGTCATCGAGGACGGCTAGAATTCTTTGCTCCAGCTCAGTCATACCCCAATAGAGAATGGCAGGCCGGACAGGTCAAGAACGGTGAAGATCTTTTCCAAGCCTTTGGCCAGTTTGACATTGCCGGTGTACGCTGGCTATATTGGAGGCCTTTAGATATGAGCCGCAAACCGCATGTAGCCGTGGTCGGCGCGACGGGTGCCGTCGGCGTCGAGATGATTAAGACCTTGGAGAAACGCAATTTCCCAGTCGGGGAATTGACGTTACTAGCTTCAGCGCGGTCGACGGGTAAGCAACTGAAATTTCGGGGCGAGAGCTTCAAAGTCGAGGAATTGAAGAAAGATTCATTCGCCGGGATGGACGTGGCGCTTTTTAGCGCGGGCGGGAGTATTTCCAAAGAATATGCGCCTATCGCGGCACAGGCCGGCTGTGTTGTAATTGATAATTCGAGCGCGTTCCGCATGGATGACCAGGTGCCGCTGGTGATCCCTGAAATTAACGGCGCGGATGTGAAGTTGCACAAAGGCATTATTGCCAACCCTAACTGCACTACGGCGATCACATTGATGGCGCTCTTCCCACTGCATCAAGCATTCGGTTGCAAGCGCATTTTTGCTTCCAGCTATCAGGCGGTTTCGGGCACAGGCGCCAAAGCGATTGCCGAACTCGAGCGGCAGGTGCACGAAATCGTCGAGAGCCGGCCCGTGACGCGGGAAGTTTATCCGCATCAGATAGCGTTCAATGTTTTGCCGCATGTCGATTCTTTCCTGGCGACGGGTTACACCAAGGAAGAGATGAAGATGGAAAACGAGGGCCGCAAAATAATGCATCACCCCACGTTCCGGGCCAGCGTAACTTGCGTACGCGTGCCGGTGTATCGCGCGCATTCAGTGGCAGTAAACGCCGAGTTTGCAAAGCCGGTAACGGTCGAAGCGGCGCGGCAGGTGTTGAAATCGGCGCCGGGCCTGCAGGTGATCGATGACCCCGGCCGGAACCAGTATCCGCTGCCGCTTTACCAGGCCGAGCAATACGATTGCGCCGTGGGCCGCCTCCGCAAGGACTGCGCCATGGACAATGGCCTGGCGTTCTGGGTTTCCGGTGACCAACTCCTCAAGGGCGCCGCGCTCAACGCGGTGCAGATCGCGGAAGAATTGCTGAAAGCCGAACCGAACGGAGAGAAGGTCGCAAGGGGCGAGTTGGTTGGCCGAGCCTGAGAAATCGGACCGGCCCAATCAACCGGAGTGCGACTTGCCAGGTTCTGGCTGCTGCGAGCGGGGACCGCTCGCGGTCCGACAACAATTTCGAATTTCTCTCACACGCGGCCGAGGCGATCTAGCAGCTTCTGGTGGATCCCGCCGAAGCCGCCGTTGCTAAACACCACAATGATTTCGCCGCCTTCGGCGTTTTTAGCAACGTGCTCCACGATGGCTGGCACATCGGGCAGGTAAGCCGCGGTCTTGCCGGCTTGTTTCAGGTCTTGCATCAGCACCTCGGGACTGAGGCGTTCCGCTGGATCTAAAAGTTCGAGGCGCGCAATTTGCGCAATGACGACTGCATCCGCGTCCGCGAATGATTGTGCCAACTCGGACTGGAAGACGTTCCGGCGGGTGGTGTTCGTGCGTGGCTCGAAGATGGCCCAAACTTTCTGCCGGGGGTATTTGATACGCAGAGCGCGCAAGGTTTCCCGGATGGCGGTCGGATGATGACCGAAGTCATCGACCACCGTGACACCGCCGGCAATGCCGCGCACCTCGAGGCGGCGCTTAATTCCTTTAAAGGTGTCGAAGGCTGCCTGAATCTGGTGGTTTTTCAATCCGCAATGCTTGGCAGCTCCAACGACTGCCAGCGCGTTGCGTACATTCAACTCTCCCACCAGGTTAAGGTGGAACTTGAAGCTGGGGATTTCGAATTCTGTTGCGGTAGGTCCGTAGCGGATGTTGAAGCCCTGGACTGCATTGGTTTCGCCCAGGCCGAAACGTTTGACGGGGCAATGCGTGATGTTGAGCAGCGGCACGAGGTTGGAATCGTCACCGTTGGCCAGCAACAAACCGTTCCGCGGGATGAGTCGGATAAAATGTTTGAATGAGGTTTTGACGGCTTCAAGATTTGCGAAGATATCGGCATGATCGAATTCCAGATTGTTGATAATCCCCACTTCCGGCAAGTAGTGAACAAACTTGCTCCGTTTATCGAAAAAAGCCGTGTCGTATTCGTCGCCCTCGATAATAAACCACTCGCTTTCCGTGAAACGCGCGCCCTGGCCGAGGTTATTGGGGATTCCCCCGATGAGATAGCTCGGATTAAGACCGTTGTGCTCGAACACCCAAGTGAGGAGAGAGGTCGTGGTGGTTTTGCCATGCGTGCCGGTGACGACGAGTGATCGTTTACCGCGGATGAAGAAATGCTTCAGTAATTCCGGCAGGGAACAGTAAGGCAGCTTGTGATCCAGCACATACTCCGCTTCGGGGTTGCCCCGAGAGATGGCGTTGCCGATAACCACGAGGTCGGGTTTCCTGATAAGATTTTGTTCCGCGTAACCGGCGATAACAGGGATGTTGCGGCTCGCCAGAAAGGTGGACATGGGCGGATAGACGTTTTGGTCCGAGCCGGTGACTTGCACGCCTTTTTCCTGCAATGCGACCGCAGCGGAAGCCATGGCGGTGCCGCAAATACCAACGAAATGAACAGAACGAATCTGAGAAAACATCGCGTCGATAATAGAAACAGCAGAGAGTGAGGAAAGCGAAAAGGTCGAGCAGGACACAGTGGCCGGGTTTGTCGCTCTGCTGTGCGCCAGAGGAGCGCGCCCGCCCCGAAGGCGCCGGGCTCGCCTCACCGTTTAGTGACTTCCGGAACCCCCGTGCCAGCCGGCGGGGTGCCGGCTGCAGCGCCCGCGGGGCGGGCGCGATCCCCGAAGACAACTGCCTCGTTCCGGCTTAGCGGATTGAAACCTTCTCCGGCGGTGCGTTGGTAGTACCTGCGGCGGGCGCAGCGGGTTCCGGTTCCATACCCAGCTTGAGGCGCAGCATTGCGCGGGCGTCGGACGGCAACCCGCGTTCCGGGTCGAGCAAATTGGCCAGCACTTCCTTTTGAAGCTGCTCGATGGGTGGAATCTTAAGCGGATCGGGTCGCATGCTGGTATTGCGGTCGTATTGCGCCAGCACTTGCTCGGCCAGGTAATGATACCCCGCCGCGTGAGCATCCTCCCCCGGGAGCAACATGCTTTCGTAAAACCGGCTCAGCAGACCTTCTAGCACAGATTTGACTCGGTCGCGGGACATGTCCTCGCTCACATCCTCTTGCGTGCGATCCACGGCGTAGTCGTTCAGCGTCAGGTTAGCCGGCAGAGAATTGGTAAATTTGTCGAGCAGCGGCTTGTCGGGGAACTTTTGACCCAGATACTTGTACCATTGGGCGGCGTCGGCGAGGCGGTTGTTTTCGTAAAGAAAATAGACCGCGTCGCGAAGGAAATTGCGGTGCGCCTTTTCGATGTGATCGCGATTCTTCTCATCTTCCTTGATTGCCTGCTCGTAAGCCGCGTTGGCTTTCGGAATGATGTCGAGGTTGGGACCAAACTCGAATGCTTTTACGAAAGGATTCTCCACCAGGCGACCGCGCTGGAAGCTCAATTGCATGGACTGGTAGATCACACGGCGCAAAGTGATTAGATCGTCCGGCTTAATCTTGGAGGGATTCTCCTCGGCTTTTTTGAGACCCATGGCTGCCCAGTAAATGGCGCTGGCTTCCGGCATGCGCCACTCGAGGGGTCCATAGCGTTCATCGACTTCTTTCATGAACTCCGGATCCATCTTGTACTTGTTAATGAGCAACTCGCGCCGCCGCACCTGGTCGGCAGTTTGGGGATGAATCAGCTCCTCGAGGTTCGGCTTCTTTTTGGCAAATACCTCGGACATTTCTTTGACCCACTGAGATTTGTAATAGATATGGCCATCGTCCAGGTTCTGACCGAGCTTGTGCTGGAAAAACCAGGCGAGCTCCCGGTAAATCAGGGTTTCGTTCGGGTTATACCGGAGTCCTTCGTCGCGCAGCAGCTCGATCCCTCGTTGGACCCACCGCCAGCGGTCGCTGAAATCGGTGAACTTTACGGAAATGTTGTAAGCCATGTTCCAGGCCTGGACGAGCCATACCTGGACGAAATGCGGCTCAAGCTTGGTAATCCAGTCAGCCAATTGGGCCATCTCGAAGAATTTATCGTCGTCCTGCAGGTCGCTGGCGCGGATCCAGAGCGCGTTTGAGATCAGGCCGCGAAAGCCGCCCAGCGCCACCGTGGTAAAAGCAAGGACTGGCGGTGCATTGTCGAGCGGCTCGATGCGCGTAAGACCATATTGATCGCGGTCGAGGTTCATCGAACTCTGGACGATGAAGACCCCCGCGAGCAGGGCTGCTGCCAGCATCAAAAGGAGTACTTTCTTCAGCTTGGTCGTCACTGTGTCCCTTGCGCTGTGGCAAGCTCACGCCGGGTAAGAATCGTCATGCCGACTGCGGCTAGAAAGCCGCTAAGGAGCAGCACGATTTGGGCAAAGGCCATGCCCAGTTGTTCCCAAGTAACACTCCGACCCGTGCTGAGGGAGTCAATCGGCGAAAAGTTCTTGGCCAATCCAATGATCCACAACGTCGCTTTGAAAGTCGGAATGATGATGATATCGGCGGGCGACCAGCCTTTGATGCCCTTCTCGGCGTTGTAATTGGCGATAGTGCCCTCCGAAACCGCATTCGACATAGTGCCGCTGGCGAGCACAATGGCCAAAACACCCAAAGCGAAAAAGGCAGCTACGGGGAAAGACAAAAGGCTCGCCGCCGCCAGTCCCAGGGCCGCCAGGAGGGCCATCCAACAAAAGATAATCCCGAGCCCGCGCGCGAAACTCAGCGTGAAGCCACCCTTGGGGTAAAGCAATTCAATGCCGTCCTCCAACGGGAAGAGCAGCGTGGTTGTGCTCATGTTGATGAAATTCACGGTCAGCGCGCCGGTATCATCGAACAGGTTGGGGGGGATGGGGATCTCGTGAAACGTGTCAGGTGCCAGGCTCTGCATCTCGCTTTGATAAAGGCGCGTTTTGCCCGGAACGCCGATGCGCCAGAACCCGGCATAAGTTCCCGTCGTGGTGTGATCCGCGGTATTGAATTTGATTCGCAGGTGGAGAGGTTTGTCAGATAAATGATAGTGCGCCGAGCCCAGGTCTAACACCCAAGGGCGCGAATAGCCCGACGGCACGATTTGATATTGGGCTTTTACCTGTTCACGAATCTGCTTGCGGACCTCATCCAGGTTAACGTTCTCCCCGGGTTCTTTCCGCAGCCGCTCGCGCAGGAGCTCGTCGGTTTCGGAGTCGATTTCTTTGTCAAAGCTGGGCAGGCTGACGGAACCGCGAGCGACCAGGACCTCGCTGCGTAGAATTTGCTGTTCTTTGGCCGGCAACCGGCCGGCGCGCCACTGCAGCAGGGCGTACACGCATAAGCCCGATAATGCCAGCAACACAGCGTTAATCGACAGCAGGCCGAGCCATTTACCGATCCAGATTTGCCATCGGGCAATGGGTTTGACCGCTACCACTTGCATCTGGCATTCCTCGATGTCGCGCGCGAGCGTGCCACAGGCGAGCCATAGGGTTGAAAGTCCCAGCAAAGCGGTGATTGTGCTCAGGGTGTAAGTAATCAGTATTTGCGTGAAGCCGCGCGCGGTGCCGTCATCCTTAAGCACGAGTGGCAAAGCCACAACCGAACCCAGCAACAGTACGGTCACGACGATGAACAGCCGAAACCGAAATGCGGCTTTCCACGTCAAAGTCGTAATAGCCAGGATTCGTTGCATGAAGAGTAAAACGAGTAACCAATAAACCTATAATTATTACCCGAAAGCCGGACCTTAAGTTTTTGGTTTTCCAACGAGAGCGGCCAGTTTCTCGTTCGCTTTTTCAAGCTCAGTTGCTTTCTGGGGTTCGGGGGTCGGTTTGGGCTCGGCCACCGCAGGCCCTGACGGTTGAGCCAAGGCGGCCAGCTTCTTTTCGTCGACCGTTTCAGCCGGTGCCGGGGCGGGCGCCGGAGAGGTCTGCGTGGGTTGCGGTGCAGCAAGCCGTTCCAGGAGTCGGTCGCCTGCGGGTTTCGCTTCGGCGTCACCGCGCAGGTAGGCCGCGACTGTGGCGCCCGACATCGCGCCGGAAGTCTCGGCCGCGGCCTGACGAGCTCTTTGCACGACCTGCAGAAAATAACTCTCGAGGTTCTGGGTAGGCGTATCGATGCGCACTTTGTCCTCGGCTACATCGTGGCGAATCAGAGCCAAGACACGTTCCATGGTCGGGCGCGGGAGCGCGGGGGTGGTGATGCGAATGGCATCGGGTGTGGCCAACAACTGCGCCAAGGTGCCCATCGCCTGGATCTTGCCGCCATAGTAAATGACGACCCGGTCGCACACGTCCTCCACATCGGAAAGCAAATGGCTGCTCAGGATGACGGTTTTACCGCGACGCGCCAGCGCCAGGATCAGATCTTTCACTTCGCGGCAGCCGATTGGATCCAGTCCGGAAGTCGGCTCATCCAGGATAACGAGGTCCGGGTCATTAATCAGCGCCTGGGCCAGGCCGATTCGGCGCTGCATGCCCTTGGAGAACTCGCCCACGGCGCGCAAGTGCGCCTGGCTCAAGCCCACCATTTCGAGCAACTGCTCGGCGCGCTTCTGGCGATCGTCGCGCGGTAGTTCGAAAAGGTTGCCAAAAAAATCCAGTGTTTCGCGCGAATTGAGATAGCGGTAGAGGTACGATTCCTCGGGCAGATAACCGATGCGGGATTTGGTTGCAACGTGCTTGGGCGAGTGGCCAAACACCTCAATCCGTCCTTTGCTAGGGTACAGCAGGCCCAGAATGAGTTTCACCGTGGTGGATTTGCCTGAGCCGTTCGGCCCAAGCAGGCCAAACACTTCGCCTCGCCGCACCTCAAAATCGACATTGTCGACCGCTCGAGCCTTGGGCCGCCCCCAGAAATCTTTGAAGACCTTGGTCAGGCCGCGGACGGAAATGACGATCTCCGGCTCCCCGCTCATTCTGCCTGGAACGGATCCAGAATTTAATTCAGCTATCATGCCATTACCTCAGGCTACCCTGGCCTCCAATTGAGGCCGCGGCTCGGCGGGCGGCAGTGTCGGTCGGCCGGGCGCCGGTTGCGGATGATAATGTTCGAGTTCCTCGCCCTTGCGCACCAGGCGGGCGCTGTTGAACACAACGATTAGCGAACCGGTTGTGTGCATGGCGGCGGCGAGCACAGGCTGCACCTGACCGAGCGCCGAAAGGGTCATGCCACCGATAATGAAAGCGACACCAAAAAGGAAATTCTGGTTGATCACGCTGCGGGTGCTCCGCGACAGCCTGACCAGGAATGGCAAACGGCGAAGGTCGTTGTTCATCAGCGCAATCGTGGCGCTGTGAATCGCAACTTCACTGCCGGCTGCGCCCATCGCGATGCCAATGTCCCCTGCGGCCAGCGCCGGCGCATCATTCACACCGTCGCCGACCACGGCGACCTTGTAGCCCTTGCTTTTAACTGTGCGGACGAAATCTACCTTGTTTTGCGGCAGGCATTCGCCTTGCGCTTCTTCGCAGCCGATTTCTTTCGCGACGCGCGTGGCAACCGGCTGGCGGTCGCCTGAAATCATGGCAATACGCCGCACACCATTGTCTTTTAGTTCGGTGAGCGATTCGCGAGCGTCGGCACGGGTTTGGTCCTGCAGGCCGACCCAGCCAATGCATTGATTGCCCTGGGCCACGAAAATCAAGCTCCAGCCTTCCGTTTCGTTGAGGTCGACGGACTGTTGGAAGTTCTCCTTTACACCGTTATCACGCAGCCATTGGGCCCGTCCCACCAGCACTTCAGACCCACTAACCTGGGCTTTGACGCCGCGCCCGGCCGTCTCGGAAAAGTTCTTCGGCTCGATGAGGGGCACGCCGGCCTCGGTAGCCAGTTGGGCGAGCGCTTTGGCGGTGGGATGATTGCTATACTTCTCGGCAGATGCGGCCAGGCGAAGCAATTCGGCCGGTTTGGTTTCACCGAGCGGCGCCAACCGACTGACCGCCAGCTCGCCGGTAGTGAGCGTGCCGGTCTTATCGAAAATAAATGCGTTAATTTTGGCGGCCAACTCGATGTCAGCGACATTCTTGATGAGAATGCCCAGGCGCGCGGCGGCCGAGAGCGCCGCCACCATAGCGGTAGGAGTCGCCAGGATGAAGGCGCACGGGCAGCTAAAAATAATGACGGAAATCACGCGGTTCAGATCCCGGGTGAACGCCCACACCAAGGCCGCAATGACCAGCACCAAGGGCGTGTAAAAGCTCATGTACTGGTCCACGATCTTCATGATTGGCAGCTTCGTTTTTTCGGCCGCGAGGATCAGCTCGCGCACGCGGCCCAGCGTTGTGTCCTGCCCCGCGCGGCTCACCTTGATTTCGAGCACGCCGGTGAGATTCTGCGTGCCGGCGAAGACTTCGTCGCCCGGCTTTTTGTCGACCGGCAGAGATTCGCCTGTAATAGTCGACTGATTGAATGAACCCTGACCGGTCACGATCACACCGTCAGCCGCAACGTTGTCGCCGGGACGAATGCGAATAGTGTCCCCTACAGCCAAATCCTTGGCCGAGACCTCCTGTTCACCACCCTGGTCGGTAATGCGGCGTGCCTTTGTGGGCGTGAGCTTGATCAGCGATTCAATGGAAGCGCGCGCGCCCTCGGCTGTGCGCGTCTCGATGATTTCGCCCATCAACATGAAAAACGCGACGACACCGGCGGTTTTGTAATCGGTCGACGCAAACGCAGCGAGGACGGCAATCGCGACCAGCTCGTTGATGCTTAGAATCCCTTTCCAAATGTCTTTGATCGCCGTCTGGACGATCGGGTATGCCAGGATGAGTGCGCCGAGAAACGCGCTGGCGCTCGCCACGTTATGCGCCTGCTCGAAAAACCAATCGAGAATAAATGCGTTCAGGACGAAAACCACCCCGACCAGCGTTTGCCAGAGCCGGACTGGCGCGTGTTCGTGGTCGTGCCCGCACGATTCACAGGAGGCTTCATCGTGCTCGTGAGCTTCCCGGCGGCTTAATAACGATGTCACTTGCATACTTTAAATTAGCTCCAAATTCCCGGTTGGCACTCGACTGCTATTGAGTTTTTGTTTCGTCCTGTTTTTTGCGCATTTCGGGTTTGAGCAGCATCCGCAGCTCCTTCGGTCCATCACCCGTGGTTAGAAAGATCTTTTCCTGTGCGTTGGTCAATACCGTGGCCAGGGTGGCGGTGAGTCGCTGTTGGACAAATAATTTCGGATTCTCCCGGTATTTCGGCAAAACGTCATTGAAACGTTGCGCCTCGCCATCGATGTCCTTGACCAGGCGCGCGCGATCTTTTTGAGCGGCGTCGACCAGGCCCTGCGCGTCAGCGCTGGCGCGGTTGGTGGTTTGGTTGGCTTCGCTGAGGGCCGCATTCAAGGCCTTGTCCCGCGATTCCAGAGCGCGAGCGACATTGTCGAAAGCTTCTTTGAGTTGTCGGGGCGGTTTCACTTCAATCAGGCATTCCTCGACGACCACCCCGAGTTGTTCGACTTCCACCAGCGCCACGGTCTTTTTCCGCACTGCCTCCTTGAACCCGGCGCGATCCCGCGTAAGGATGTCATCGACATTGAATTCGGCGGCGGTAGAAAGGAGCGCGTTATCCAAGGCACGCTGCACCGAATTCGAAGCATTGACGAAATTGAAGACGTAGCCAACCGGGTCCGAAATGTGGTAGGTCAGCGTGGCGCGCTCGTGAAGGATGTTCTTATCGGCCGTGAGAACGTACCCGTCCGCCAGCGGATTCATAGGTGTGCTGACCGGCAATGACGGGATTTCAGTTCCGGCGAGCTCCTGCTCACGGGTTGTGGCGTACCAACCTATCGTCGAGGTCACCCGTTGAATGGAAGTGATCGGCACTTTCTTGTATTCATCAATCGGGTACGGAAACGACCAGTGCAAGCCAGGGCCGAGCAGGGCCTTCTGGCCTTCACCTACCGGCTTGCCTAGCCGAATGATGATGGCCTGTTCCTGGGGCCCGACCGTGAAGAAGCCGGAACCCAGAAACACGCAGACCAGGATCACCATCACGAATTTGACAATCCCGAAACTGCTGCGCAGCGCTTCGGACAACGCCTGAGATCCGGCATCCAGCGGCGTTTCGGGCAGACGCAGATCAGGGGAAGGGGTGGCAGCCATATTGTTACTTATTGAGCAAATTCGTGGAACCACCGCGGAACAGACCGAACGGAACGGTCTGCTGATCAAAGATGAGCGTAGAGCGGTCTTTGAGCGAAGTCTCAAGCGCGCTTAGGTTGAAGATGAAATTGGCCAGATCAGGATTCTGCTTGAATACGTCCAGGTACTGGGCCGCTTCCGCCTCGCCTTTGCCGCGAATAGCCGTGGCCTGGCCTTCAGCATCCGCACGCATCTCGGCGGCCTGCCGATCCGCCGTGGAGCGAATCTTTTGAGCCTCGGCTTCACCCTCGGACTGCAGCTTATCGGCAAGGACTTTGCGTTCGGATTGCATTCGCTCGAAAACAGATTGAGTCACGTTTTCGGGCAAACCGAGCTTTTTGAGCCCTAGGAATTCGATCTTCAATCCGTAATTATTGGCCTGAACCTCGGATTGCAGGACCGCCAGGATTTCTTTTTCAATGCCAACGAATTTATTGCCTTCGTCGGCCGGCGAGAGGAAATCGGAGAGCGGATGTTTCCCAACGATCGCGGCTTTGGCATTGCTGAGCCGCCCGTCGAGCAGGGATTGAGCGGCAGCCAAAGGCTCGCTGCTTCCGGCGAATTTTGGATAAAACACCTTGGGGTCGGTGATCCGCCAGCCGACATACACGGTGGTCAGCAGGTTGAAGCCATCGGCCGTGAGACCCTCGGTCAGCTTGTCCTCAAAGTTCTGCACGCGCTGATCGAAACGGTGGACGCTTTCAATCGGCCACGGCCATTTGAAATGCGGCCCAGGCTCGACGATATCGCGCGTGACCTTGCCAAAGGTGGTCACCACGACGACCTCGGATTTGCGAACTTGGAATACAAACAGCAACAGGCACACCAGCAGGATGAGCAGGGCACCAATCGCCAGGATTAGGGGATTTTGTTTCATGTAAAAATGCTCATTTCTTCGTTTCGGGGACCTTCATTCCCAGGATGGCCTCGGCGTAAGACTCCTGGAGGTCATAGATGATGACATCGTGAGTGTTGGTGGTGAGGAGCAGGTATTTGCGCGCGTTGGCGGTCGAGCGGACGAAACTGCGCAAGTAAGCGCGCTGGGCGTAAACCGTGGGCGCGATTTTGTAAGCCGGGATCTGATTGGTGAACAAGCCCGCCTGAGCCGCCGCCTGGGTAACGGTGGCACGGCGGTCAGCCGCCGCGCGGTTAGTGATCGTGACCGCTTGCGCTTCAGCCAAAGCATTCGTGCGAATTTCATCCGCCCGCGCCGCGAGGATCTTGGCTTGCTTGGTTTGTGCTGCGCCGACGACCTTCTCGTAATCCTCGGCCACTTTCACCGGAGGGTGAATGTCCTGCAGCCCCACCGAGACAATACGAGCGCCGAGCTGGTTTTCATCCGCTGCCGACTGCATGCGTGTTACCAGAGTCTGCCCGGCTTCCAACCGCCCACGGGACATGAACTCGTTGATATTCACTGCGGCGAGGTAGCGCACCACTTCCCGCGTGGCCAGATCCTGAAGCAGAGAAGGGGCATCGCTGTTATTGTAAGCCCACTTTTTCAGGTCGGTGATCTGGTATTGCACCGGGATGCTGACCGACAGCAAGCTGACCGGCGGCGTGCGCTTGCCTGTCGGTTGATTGGGCAGGGACAAGGTTGCGTCGCGATCGGCGATCAGGAAATTATCTTCCTTGGTGTGGACCAGCTTCCACAGAATTGCCGGCTCGTTCTCCTTGCCCAGTTCCGGAATAAAACCGACGTCGAACGTTTGAATCTGCTCGGTGCGATAGCGATAGACGTGATCGATGGGCCACGGCCATTTCAAATGCGCGCCCGGTTCCAAAACGCTGCGCCCTGGCACCGGTTTGCCGAAACGTTCCAGCAGCGCTTGTTCGCCTGGCTCGATGATCACCACACCCGTGGAGAGCAGCAGCAACAGGATCTCAAGCGGGACCAGCCAAAGCAGCGCGCGCTCGAAAAACCGGTAAAACCAGGTCTCGGAAACTTTGAATCCGAATTGGTAATCGATCGCCTGGGCCGCCGTTGTGATGAGACCCTCCGGCTGGCCGAGCAAACCCACCAGGCGGCTGTCATACAAGGGCCGCTCCACCTTGCCTTTCAGTCGCGGCCGGTAAACTTCCAGCACCAAAGCGATCAGCGTTTCGATCGAAACGAGGGCCAGCAAGCCGCACAGCGCGCGCCCAATGTAAAGGTCAACCCTTGGCGCCCCGCTTTGGGCGGCGACAATCCCGGCGCCTACCGCCGCGCATAGAATCGCATTCAGCAGCAGGTAGCTGGCGCCCGGCCGCAGCAGCCGCTGGTCCTGCAACCGCGCGAACGTCGCCGAGAATCGGCCGAGCAGGAAGAGCACCAGCGCGAACAGAAAGAATAGAAACATCCCCGCCACCGGCTGATTGAGGGCCACTTTGGTTGTGCTCTGCGAAAGCCACCGCCAAAAAAAGTAGGCACCGCCCGCTTCCACAAGGCAAAGAATGACCGTAAAGACCGGCACGAAAAACCGCTCAAATTGTTCGCGCGAGCGCTGCGCCGGAAATGTTTCGGCGTCTTTCGCCTCAAATAAAGCCGAAGTGGCGTGGCCGCGCGCCATTTCATCAAACTCGAGCTTTTCCAGCCTTTCGCTTTGTTCCAGGCGCATTTGGAACCAGCTCACGGCAGCCACGAGCACACCCAGGCCAAGGAAAACGACGTCAACCTGCCCTGCCAGCGTGTTCGTGTAACGGGCAACGGCGAAGGCCGCCACCCCCGCTGCCAGGAGCATCAGCAGGTTAACCAATCCATTCTTTTGTATGTTGCGGTCCATTGGAAATTCTTCTTGCGAGTTCTCGCCTCAATTCACGCCCGATGCAAACCTCTCCATCAAGCAAGTTCCCTTTCTTCGAATAGCACGATGGCGACTGCGAGGGCCGCGCCGACATAGCAGATCATATAGGCAAAGGCCTTGCTCACGTAAGGCCAATGAAAGGGCGGCTGTGGGATCGGATTGCCGGCAGGGTCTTTCAAATCCGCATCCATCATGTCAGCCAGCCAGAAAAGCTGCCAGTTCGGCGTGACGGTGTAAAGAACGGAGGCCCACCACGAGCCACCCATGCCGGCGGCCGTTAATCGTGCCTTGTCGTCCGCGCTGATCTTCTGCCACTCGGATCGTTCGAGCTTCCCGTTGCGGTCCTGATCGTATTTTTGAACGATTTCTGTAAGCAGCGTCTTTTGCCGTTCGCTCCACCGCGAGCTGCTGATTTCTTCGCGCAATTCGTAACGCCAGACCGGATCCGCGCGGCGCCCGAACAGGTAGTCCGACATAATGCCGACCAGGAAGAATGCCGAACAAATGGCCAGCGTTGGAATCATGTCCAGGCGCGTCGAGCACGCCAGGGCCAGCGCCGCCAGAATCCATAACGCAAACAGAATCAACACGGCTGCCGGAATCAAACGCCAATCCACATTTTTCGCGAAGGTTTGGGCCTCCCCGTGCTGATTATAGAAACTGATCACCACAAAGGCCACAGTGACCATAAGCAGCAGGCAGAACACGGCATCCGATACAAAAGGCCGCCGCAGGAAGAAGTTGCTGAAACCGCCCAGCAGATACGCCAAAATGAGAGCCAGGACAAAGACGCCCACGGCAAACATGTCGGTCGAGCCATACGCATCAAATGCCATTCGGCTGGCGAGCAGCGCGGCGATCAAATTCACAAAGGTCAGCACCGTGAGAGCCAGCAATAGGCCGGCGTACTTGGCCAACAGAAACTGAGCGCGCCCAACCGGTTTCGAAAGGACCGCCAACGCAGTGCCGGTTCGTAGCTCCCGAGCCAGCGAGGAAGCGGCGCTCAGCACCGCGCCCAGCAACCCGGCCAACAGCATCACCGCCAACGTGCTGTTCTTCACCAACTTGGGCTCGTCGCCAAAGGCAAAATAATAGGGCGTGGCCAGGAAGATCTCAAAAGCCGCCGAAACCGTCATGAGCAGCAAAAAGATCGGCTGCCGCACCAGTTCCATGAAGGCGTTGGTAGCAATAGTGGCGAACTGTCTCATCGAAACGGTCTAATCCGTCAAGCGTGACAGGATATGAATCCCACACCTGAATGCAAATGGATAATCCATGTTTGCGCCACCATTATGGGGCTTTGGGCCGAGGTCGGAAGTGTGCGTCTGGGTGCACACGAAGAGACTGTAATCCTGGGAACGCAGCGGAGGAATCAATCAATAAATCTGATGCTTGACGAATCCCTTGAGGGCCGCAGTTAGAACCCAAATTAATTCGAGCGATAGGCTGACGACCGATCGAAACGTCGCACCAATTCACTCGTGTAACGGCGACCTAAGGTGTCCCGGTGTTTAGCAATCCAATCCGTGAGTTTGGTGGCTCCCAGCGGAGGAGCATCCACGAAGAGCCGGTTCTCCATCAACCCACGGATTTCTTCGCGTGTGATGATCACATCATGAACAAACCAGCCCAGGAAGCGGCAAGCCCAAAAGCCAAGCGTGGGCGGCACAGAAACGACAAACCGTTTCAGACCCAGAACCCGGCTGATGGTTCCGATCAGTTCCCGATAGGTGAACGTCTCCGGTCCAATGGCATTCAGGATTTCGTCTGCTTCTCCGGCCGCCTTGGACACCGCCGCCGCGGCGAGGTCGTCCACATAGATCGGCTGCAGCTTATAATTACCGTCGCCGAACACGCCAAACACCGGCAAGTGCCGCAGCGACCAGGCGATGTTGTTGATGAGGATGTCCTCCTTGCCGAACAAAACAGCGGGACGCAAGACACAATGAGAGATGCCTAGTCCTTGCAGCGCGACCTCCAATTCGGCTTTGCCGTGAAAGTACGACAGGTCCGAATGAACATCGGGATTCGTAATGCTGACGTGCACAATTCTTCGCACCCCGGCAGCCTTTGCCGCCTGAAAGAGGGCCTTGGTGTTTGCCACCGCGCCTTGGTGCGTGAAGTCGCGGCGATCGAAGCGGACCCAATAAGTGTTAATCAAAACTTCGACCCCGCGGAGCGACTCACGCAATTGTATGGGCTGATCGAAATGAAAAGGGAATGCCTGGATTTTGCCGGCGAACGGGTTCTCGCGCTTTACGGAATTGGTCAGCGTGATCACTTCGTGTCCCGCTGCGAGCAGGCGTTGCGCAATATATCGCCCGGAATAACCGAACGCTCCAGTAACGGCGATTTTCATACCCCGCTCAGATTCTCGAAGGCCTTTTGGATGTTCGCAAATTGGAAATTGAACCCAGAGGCGAGCAGCCGGCCGGGAATAACGCGGCGGCTTTTAATCAGCAATTCCGTCTCGGTGCGCAAAAAGAACGCTCCAATTTCGAGCATCCATTCGGTCGCTGGGAGCCCGAATGGCATGTGATAAATCTCCCGCAGAATGCCCATCATCTCAGCATTAGGAAGCGGGTTGGGGGCCGTCAAATTGACCGGACTCTGAATGTCGTTGTGCGTTATCAACCACTCGATGGCACGGGAGTAATCGGCTTCATGAATCCAGGACACGTATTGCCGGCCGCTGCCCATTCGACCGCCCAACCCCAACCTCGTCAGCCGGCGCAGCACCGGAAAGACACTGTTCTTGCCTTGCCCCAACACCATCGCCATTCGCAGTGCCACCTTACGCGTATGCGGTGTCCTGGCTTCTTGCAGGGCCTGCTCCCAGGCCCAGGCAACCTCAACCGAAAATCGGTCTTTGGCCTCCGTAGAAGCCTCGGTGGCACCGTGCTCATCCCAAGGCTCGCCAAAAGTGTGCCGGTAGACGGTAGCGGTGCTTGCGTTTAGCCAGATTCCGGGAGGATGTGCGCAACGGCCAATCGCCTGACCAATGACGCGCGTCGAGTTCACGCGAGAATCGAGTATTTCCCTCCGGTTCCGCTCATTATAGCGGCAATTCACAGAGCGACCGGTAAGGTTGACAACCGCAGTTGCTCCGTCCAGTTCCATTTGCCAGTCGCCGACAGTGGAAGCGTCCCAGCCGACATAGCTCACATCATTATTGCAAGGTGCGCTAAGATCCTTCCCCCGCGGAGATCGACCTAGAATGACGATTTCCCAATCAGCTTTCCGAAAATGAGCAGCAAGGGCTTGCCCAAGAAATCCGGAACCGCCGGCGAGTATGATTTTCGGTTTCATGACGCAACGGAAGCGGTCCGCAGAGGACTATGTTTTTTGATGTTCGTTGGCAGCACGGATTGTTGGTTTAGATCAGGCGCCACCACGTCGAGCCGCTTGGCCAATTTGAAGAGATGGCCGGTCGGCACGGCCGGAAAGAGATGATGTTCGGCATGGAAAAACATCGAGTAGGAAATCAGGTTCAGCCACCGGCCGCGTTGCGTGCGCCCGGGTTCATGCGCTTTGCATCCATGATGAACGGTCCACACAGCGAAAAAGCCAGTTAGACATTCCCCAACCAGCATCGCGCCCACATGCCACTTCAATGCCGCCCAGTTAGCCAGCCCGAAAGTCAGTCCCACCATCAACCCGATTGCCAGAAGCTCAGCCATGATCCACATCCGCTTGTCCCGAGTCGCCAGCCGCCAAGCTGCAGCGTGCAGCCGGATGTAGAACAAGGGACCGCTCAGCAATGCTTGCCACCATTTCAGTCGTGCGGTCGCGCCCTCGCCGTCGCTTTCCTCAAGACAATGACGGTGGTGATGTAGATGCGTCACCTGGACGGCATGCATCGAGGCAAGCATGATCGCACTTAACGCGAATAGAACAAGATCCTGGACTTTTCGCGGCAGTCCCAGCGAGTAATGCTGCGCATTGTGTGACAGTCTTAAACCGGTGAGAAAAAGGTAAAACGAGCACGCCAGACCAGCCCACCACCACCTGCATCCGTAAAACCACACTGAGGATACTAGCCAGGGAAGGCCGAGTGTCAGTTCCCATGCTTTTTCCAGTGGCGTCAAGCTAACCAGGTCCCGCCAAACGACGCCTTCAATCCGGTCTGATGTGCTGACAGAACTCATGGCATTTCGAGAAAAGGAATGGGTTTGCGCCGATGGCCGTGGCTATGCGAACGACAACAAAGAAGTTCATCTAAACCGAACGGACCCGGTGAAGGCAGACCTTTGCGAATCTGCTCCTCCGTGAAGCTGATTCGCGGTTTCAGTTCGGTCGGCAGCGAATCGCACCACGGCGAAGGTTCAGCCAGCCCTTCGGACAAAATCCGAACCTGCGCGATCGAAACCATTGGAACGGTCATGATACGTTCCAGGCACCAGCCCAGAACGTAATGAAACCAAATCGGCATCGGAAACATCAGGGGTCGACGACCGACCACCCTGGCCACGCGCCGCACCGCTTGCCGCAGCATCAACTGCTCAGGCCCGATAACAGCCACGGTCCTCCTCGATAGGGCCCGCTCGAGCACGCAGGCTGCGATGATACGCGCTACATCCTCGACGGCGGTAGGCCGGATGGGTTTGTCTTTGAAACCGACGAACGCAAAAACCGGGAACGTATAAAATCCATGGCTAAGATGATTCAGCATGTGATCGCCTGGGCCATAGATCACACCGCACTTGAGAATGGTGTAATCAAGACCGCTTTGCCGCACTATTTCCTCCGCCTCCCATTTCGATTCATGATATCCCGAGCCGCAGTTGGGCCGGGCGCGCAGGAAACTGATCGAAACAATCTTCCGCACGCCCGCCTGCTCGGCGGCAGCGACCACGTGCTGAGTACCCTCGACGTGCACCCGTCGATAAGTTTGCTCGCCTCTTTCGCGATTGATTCCCGCACAATGAACAACGGCCTCGCAGCCGCCGAAGGCTTCCGCGAGCGCTGCCGGGTCATCCAATGATACAGGGATGAAGCGCACATGCTCCAAGCCGCGCACCCCCGGATCGGTCCGATCATTGCCGCGAGCGACTAGCACGACTTCGCGTCCCTCTGACGTGAGCAACCGCGCGACGTGACGACCCACAAAGCCGGTTCCACCGGTGATTGCGATTTTCATTT
>CAZUVM010000008.1:0-7670 GCA_964623885.1 uncultured Verrucomicrobiota bacterium | reverse complement strand
GGAATTCTTTCGGACTTCGAGTTTCGGATTTCGAGTTTTGTCGTTTTGTTTCGGCGCCATGACTGCTCTCGCCACCACGGCAGGAGAGGTCACTCAAGTGATCCCCGAACTTGCCCACCCTCTTCCGCTTTCGGCGGTGCGACTTACGGGTGGGCCATTAAAACATGCGCAGGAACTCGATGCGGAGTACCTCCTCAAGCTCGACCCGGATCGCATGCTCTTTTACCTGCGCCAACGCGCCGGTCTCGAACCGAAAGCCACATCCGGTTATGGCGGGTGGGACGGCGGCGGTCGCCAACTAACCGGCCATATTTGCGGCCATTACCTTTCTGCCATCAGCCTCATGTGGGCGGCCACCGGCGACCCGCGTTTTAAGGAACGGGCCGATTATATCGTCGCGCAACTAAAAGAGGTCCAGGATAAACAGGGCGACGGATATCTCGGAGCCCTCATGGGCAATGCGCGCCCGGGTCCACGCGGCAATGGTCAGAGAGCTGAGTTGCTCGATGGCAAAGTCCTCTTCGCCCAATTAGCTGAAGGCACGATTCGTTCCGGCGGTTTTGACCTTAACGGCATGTGGTCGCCCTGGTATGTGGAACACAAAATCTTTGCCGGCTTGCGCGACGCGTACCGCCTGACCGGCAACCGCACGGCGCTCGAAGTGGAGGTTAAGTTTGCCGAGTGGGCCGACAGCATTCTCTCCAAATTAACCGAAGCGCAAATTCAGCGCATGCTGGCGACGGAGTTCGGCGGCATGGATGAAACTATGATCGACCTGTATGCCGATACCGGCGATCGGCGCTGGCTCAAAGCGGCCGATTACTTCGAACATCATGCCATCATCGATCCGCTTGCGCGGCACGAGGACATACTGGCCGGCAAACACGGTAATACACAGGTCCCAAAACTCCTCGGCACACTCGAGCGTTACATCTACACCGGCGAAACACGGGATGGATTTGCGGCAGCGTTTTTCTGGGATTGCGTCGCCGACCATCATTCCTTTGTCACGGGCGGGCATGGCCGCAACGAGTATTTTGGCCAGCCCGACAAGCTCAACGACATGGTGGATGGCCGCACCGCCGAGTCGTGCAATGTGTACAATATGCTCAAGTTCACTCGCCAGCTCTTCGCGCTGTGGCCCGATGGGCATTACGCTGATTTCCTCGAACGCGCCTTGTTCAATCACGTCCTCGGCTCAATCGATCCAACGATCGGGAGCACTTGTTATATGGTTTGCGTCGGCCAAAGCCGGGAGCAGCGCGAATACGCCGACATGTTCCAAAGCTTCACTTGTTGCGTTGGCACCGGGATGGAAAACCACGCGCTGCACGGCGACGGGATCTACTATGAGTCGGGCGACAAACTTTGGGTGAATCTGTATGCCCCGTCGACGGCGGAGTGGAAAGCTGCCGGCGTCAAATTCGAAATGCAGACGACTTTCCCCGAAGGTGACTCGGCCAGCCTCAAGCTCACGCTTCCGGAACCGAAGGAGCTCACTCTGGCGTTGCGCCATCCTGCTTGGGCCGGCCCTGGGTTCAGTGCCAAAGTGAATGGAGAAGTGGTCAAAGGAGATACCAACGCTATCTCTCCCGCCCGGCAGGCATACGGCCGCAGCGGCGCGACGTCGCTGCCCACCAGTTCTTACCTGCAAATCAGGCGCCGCTGGTCTAACGGTGATACGATCGAAGTGGCTTTGCCGAAGTCTTTGCACCTCGAAGCATTGCCCGACAATCCACGGCGCGCAGCGATTATGTGGGGTCCCCTGGTGCTCGCCGGTGATCTCGGAGAACAACACGAGCGCCGGCGACGCGGCGAGACCGGCACCGAAACTGCCGTTCCGGTTTTCGTTGCCGCTGAAAAACCGGTCACTGACTGGGTTCAGCCCGTCGCCGATAGGCCCGGTGTGTTTCACACCGTCGGCGTTGGCCGCGACCGCGATGTCGACCTGGTGCCCTTCTACCGCTTGCACCACCACGCTTACGGTGTGTACTGGAACCTCTTCACTCCGGAAGAATGGGAAAAGAAATCCGGCGATCTTCTCGCGTCGCAGCAAAAGCAGCACCAACTCGAAACCGCTACCGTCGCCTATGCCCAGCCCGGTGAAATGCAGCCTGAGCGCGATTTCAATTTCCAGGGCGAAGACTCTTCACCCGTTCGCGTTATGGAACGCCCTGGACGCCGTGGCTCGAAATGGTTCTCGCTGGATCTGCCCGTTGAATCCGGCCGGCCGATGGTCCTGGCTGTCACTTACAACAGCGATGAGCCAATGACACGCTCGTTCGAAATCCAGATCGACGGCAAGAAACTCGCCGACCAAACAATTGACCGGCGAAGTCCGGAGCAACTCGAGCGCTTCTTTGATATCGATTACCCGATTCCCGCTGACCTGTTGAAGGGCAAACAGAAAGTAACGGTCCGCTTTCAGGCCAAAGACGGCAGTGAAATCGCAGCCGTCTTTGGACTGCGCATGCTCCGCGGCGACACTGCTTTGTAGGAGACGACGTCAGGAGTCTCCATTCCTTTCCACGACTGTATTATCCGGCCACAGTTTAATCTAAGACCTGATACAGTGAAGGGGATTTGAGGGTCGGTGCGACTTTTGCACCGCTTTCTGAAATCCAGTCCGTGTGCTGAAAAGATCAGAGACTCCTGACGTCGTCTCCTACAAGTTGTCGTTTGCAAATTCCTTGTACCTGCACGAAATATCACCATCAAATGCAATTCCATTGCGGGATACTATTTGGATTTGTGCTGATGAATGCTCAGGATTGGGAAGCGCGCGCAGAGTCGCTGGTTTTCCAAAGCTCCGAGAACCGGGTGGCACTTGTTGAACTCTTCACTTCAGAAGGCTGCAGCAGTTGTCCGCCCGCGGAAACGTGGTTGAGCGGCCTTCAATCCGCGCCCGGTCTTTGGAAGGAATTTGTGCCTCTATCGTTCCACGTTGACTACTGGGACTATTTGGGATGGCATGATCCTTGGGCATCGAAGGCGTTTTCGGAGCGCCAGCGCGCATATGTGCGGTATTGGCGCGCGGATTCGGTTTATACACCCGGTTTTGTATTAAACGGGCACGAATGGCGCTCCTGGTCCGGAGAAAAGAACGGACCGCGCACTGCCGCCACCAGGGCCGGGGTGCTGCAGGTGAGCTCAAATGATAAGACACACTGGCAAGTAACGTTTACTCCGATGGAACGTGACACGGCGAAATATGACGTGCACGCGGCGATTCTGGCTAATGAATTGAGTTCCGATGTGAAATCGGGCGAAAACCGAGGTAAGCGGTTACAACACGATTTCGTGGTGACCGCTCTTGCCAAACATCCGCTGACGAAGCGAGGTGAGAAAGCTGAGGCAGAATTCGCCCTCGCGGCTGATTCGAAGAACGAACACCCGGCGATCGCCTTTTGGGTAACTCATGCCGGAAAGCTCGAACCTCTGCAGGCGGTAGGCGGCTGGTTGTCGCACTGAGTTTAGGTGAATGAACCGAGGTTTGGATTCTCCACCCTTAGATAATCCTGATAAAGAAGCGAAACAGAAATAGATCGGTCACCGGCGTTGAAATTGATCCGTTCATTCTCAGCGAGGTGACGATCGCAGTAAGTAGTCAGAGAGAAAAGGCTGCCAAAGGGCGGCACCGCTCCCGGAAGCAAACCGGTTAATTCACGTAATTCATCCGGAGCGGCAAAGCGGAGAGCCCGGATTCCCAAAGCCTGCCGCACTCGTTTGCTTTCGAGTTTCCGGTCGGCAGGAATCACGAACATGACGAACCGATCGTCCACTTTGCAAATGAGTGCTTTAGCGCCACTGCTGAGCGGCACGCCACGAATGGCCGCCGCCTCCTCGCTGGTGGATACCGGGTTGTGACGAAGCACGCCAAAATTGACGTCGTGTTGCTTCAACAGGTTCTCTACGCGGGTGAAAGTCGATTGGTCCATCTCTTGAATCTCCCAAGACTTCGATTCCAACTCTTATGGAAACTGACTCGGCGAAAGGCCCGCACCAACTATGCTGCAAGCCTGTATCGCGTTTAAACCCAGGCGTTCGGCTTCGGCAAGGACTTCGGGCGATTCCGTGCCGGGATTCAGCCATAATTCATGGCAGCCTTTGTCAGCGATTTGAGCAAGAACCTTCAGCAACAAAGGCGGAGGCAGATAGACACTGACCATGTCCGGACGAAGAGGAACTTCGGAAATGCTTGAGAACGCTTTTAAACCCTCCACCTCCGTTGCTTTGGGATTGATCGGAAACACCTGGTAACCCTTTTGCATGAAGGCTCGGACTGCTTTATTGCCGAACTTGTTGCGATCGGTTGAGGCGCCAATGATTGCGACCGTCTTCATGGCACATTGTCATCCGACAGCGGACGTTCGTAAAGAGGTTACGTATCTACAACCCTATCCGGACGGGAGTAGATATTCAGCGTAGCGCCGCGTAAAAAGCCGACGAGAGTTTGTTCACTGTCGCGTGCGAGCTCAACCGCCAGGCTCGACGGTGCCGAGATCGCGCAGACGATTGGAATTCGCGAGGCCAGGGCTTTCTGCACAATCTCGAATGAAGCGCGACCGCTTACCAGCAGGACGTGCGCATCGAACGGGAACCGATCCGAAAGCAAGCCATAACCCACCACCTTGTCCACGGCGTTGTGGCGCCCAATGTCCTCGCGCAACACTAACAGCCGGCCTTGCCCATCGAAGACAGCCGCCGCGTGCAGACCTCCGGTATCGGCGAAAGTCTGCTGAGCAGCGCGCATGCGCTCGGGTAATGCGGCCAACACGGATTGCGGAATTGTCACATTCCCCGTGACCGGCGGGAAATGCTGGTGAACGGCTTCGATGGAAGTCTTCCCGCATACGCCGCAACTGGATGAGGCGAACACATGGCGCGTCAGGCGCTCAAAATCCACATCGACTGAAGGCGCGAGAAAGACATTCAGCGTGTTTTCCGGGGCGTCACCTTCGAGGCACGGCCCCATCTCCACGATGTCTCCGGGCTTGTGAATGATACCTTCACTCAAAAGAAAGCCCGCAGCCAGCTCGCGATCCTGTCCGGGGGTGCGCATCGTTACCGCGATGCTCCGCCCGCGCACACGGATCTCCAGCGGTTCTTCCCTCGCGAGAAGGTCGGCGCATTTTTCGGGCTGGTCACCGAGGCGACGACGCAGCATCTGGACGTCCGCGGTTTCGGAAGCAGCGGGCTGACGAGGATTGGTGTTCTCGGCGGTCATCGTTTCAGGTCCCGGCCCCATTGACACGCTGTACGGTTACCCGGGCGTTGTAATCCGGCACACCACCTGCCGCGTCCGTGACTCCACGCCGAATGAGAACATTGCCTTCCGGCCAGTGGATTTGCAGATTGCCCCGGGCCAATGGCGCCAGAAATACGATTCCGTTGAATTGGCCAACGTCGTTTTTCAGCACAATGCGATCATGTTGGCGGATATTCATTTCCGCGGCGTCGTCCTGGTTCATTAAAACGGCATCACGGGGTGCTCCGTTGATGGGATCGATCTCCGCATAAACCAGAGAATTGAATTGTTTTCCGCGGCGGGTCGAGACGATGAAGTGCGGCGGCCCGGCCGTCTGTTGGTGTGACTTGGTGACGGGTAGTTGCACAGCGCGAAAATGCGCTTTGCCATCAGGCGTCGGAAATTTCCACCCCGCGCATAGGTGCGGCCCGCCGTACTGCACTGAATCTCCGATTTGTTTTAGATTCTGTACCCCCTCGTAAAAGGGAATCACGCGCGCAATCTCCTGTCGAATCTGCAATCCCGTCTCGCAACCCAGCAACTGACCGCGCTCAGGATACGCTGCTGCGGCCGCTTCTCGCAGGATTTTCCATTCCGCGCGCGCCTCGCCCACCTGGCGCGGGATTTCCGGGCTGAACATGATCCGGCGTTCGGTGCTGGTCTCCGTGCCGCCATCATCCTGTTCGTAGCGCGTTTTGGCCGGCAGCAAAATCACTTCTTCTTTCGCCGGAACGAACATCTGGTCGGTCAGGATGAGGTCCTGGTGCACGCGCATCGGAACGTTGGCCAGGGCGCGGCGAACATTCTCCGGTTCCGGCAGCGTGCTGAGGAAATTGCCGCCCAGGCAGTAGAGCAAATCCAGATCGCCACGGTTTGCTGCATCGACCATCTCGGGCGCGCTCAACCCGTGCCAATCCGGCACCGAAAAACCATAAGCCTGCGCGAGGGCTGCGGCGTTTTCGGTCGTGATCGGTTTCCCACCAGGGAATGCGGTCGAATACGCCCCCATTTCCGCGCCGCCCTGCACAGACGAATGGCCCCGGATGGGCATTAGTCCGCATTTGTCGCGCCCCACAAATCCTTTCACCAGGCCCAGGTTCAAGATCATCTGCACCGCGTCGCCGCCAAAGGCGTGCTGGGTGATGCCCATGCTCCAGACTAATACGGCGGTTTTCGCCTCGCGAACCAATGCCGCAAATTCGTCCATGCTCGCGCGGCCCAAACCGGATTGCGCCTCCAGCTCCGCGAATTGAAGCTTCGCCAGTTCCGATTCCAACGCCTCAAAACCCATCGTGTGGTTTCGGATAAAATCCTTGTCTTGCCAGCCGTTCGCGATCAGCATTTTCAAAACTCCGCACAGGAAGGCGATGTCCCCGCCCGTCGATACGGGAAACCAATAATCCATGATATCCGTGCCGAAAACTGCGCTGCTCCAGTTCGATGGCACCCAATACCGCTCCATGCCCGGCTCGCGATATGGGTTCACGACTACCACCTTCGTCCCGAGGCGCTTCGCCTCGTGCAAATATTTGGTCGCCACCGGCTGATCGTTGGCCGGGTTTGCGCCAAAGAAAATCACGAGGTCGGTCCCGTACCAGTCCTTGTAACCACAAGTGGTCGCGGCAATCCCGAGGGCATGCTTCATTGCGGCGGTGCTGGGCGAATGGCAGAGCCGAGCGGCATTATCGATGTTATTCGTGCCCAGGAACCGCGCGACTTTCTGCGCCACATAATAGACTTCGTTGGTTATGCCGCGCGAAGTCAGGTAGAACGCGAGGCGACGGGGGTTGTCCGTGCGCAGGAGGGCGGCGACGCGGCCCAGCGCTTCCTCCCAGGTGATACGATGGAACCCGGGCGCGTCCTTCTCGCGCACCATCGGATAGGCAAGCCGACCCAATTCCCGCAGCTCCGCGTTGCTGCACCGCTCGAGATCTTGAACTCGCTCCAATCGCCTCGAGTCCAGCGCGGGCATGGTGTTGAGCCGAAGCAAATTCAGCCGCGTCATACACAGGTGGACCCCCTCCATGGTCCAATCATGGAACCCGGCGACTCCCAGCGCGCATCCATCACACACGCCGCGACTCAGCACCTTCCAGGCATAAGCGAGGTTATCGCGATTGTTCCATGCCACGGCGGCCATGTCCCGAAAATGCTTGGGTTTCACTTGTCCCAGCCCGAATGGCACAGCCGACTTGAGCTTCGCTTTCCAGTCCTTTTGGAGCTTATGCGCGGACACGGCCCAAAATAGCATGCCGGACGCGATTTGCCACGGGGCCGCCCGGATTGAAAAGGTCAGCTTTGAGATTCTGGGATCTCAAGCCGCTGTCTGCAGCTCTGGTTCTCCTTATCCCGCGCTTCCAGCCGTCGGTGTTAGTTAGCCCTTCTTTGGCGCAAAAGGCGAGGGCGCTAATTTGACCTGAGT